>CAYOCN010000018.1:0-546 GCA_964402525.1 uncultured Candidatus Saccharibacteria bacterium
CTTTTTAGCACCCTTTGCCCACAGTTCGTTTGTGTAACCAAAAAAAATCCCGCCAAATAAAAAAACATCTGGCGGGAAATTACTACTTATGTATCCAATCTCCTTTTGGTATCCATTTGGATAAATCACCACCTGTTGAAATAGCCTCTTTAATAACTAAACGATCAGCGGAAGATAATTGATTTTGAAAATAGTTATTCCACCAACCATACGATTTCCAAAAGGCTTCGGTGACAACTCCTTGGTGATCAAAAGGATGCATTACACCAAAATGAACAGTTTGAGATATAGCATGCTTTTTCATTTCTATAGCAGTCCTCAAACTTAATTCTGATAATCGTAACTGATCTTCAGAGATATCCCCCTCAACGATATCCTTATTTAATCTATCTATTTGAACCGTTAGATTATTAATAGTTAGATACATTATAAGTTCTTCACCAGTAGACATAGTATCTCCTTTCTATAGTTAACTATCTTTTAGGAATTTGATGCTTATTATATAGGGTGATTTAGGGGTGTCAAAAATTCACAGGTTAAAACTAA
>CAYOCN010000018.1:556-6169 GCA_964402525.1 uncultured Candidatus Saccharibacteria bacterium
GAGTTATCAATAATCTCACCAAAATCCGGATTATTTATTCCAATTTCATAATGGTATTTAATTCTATCTCGTTCCTTATCGGTTAATTCTCGTGTTCCTCTATTTTGTAAAACTAAATCAAGTGTTGGATTTAATGTAAAAAAATACATTTTATCGTTAATTTCTTTAAGATTTTCAGTAATTAAATCATAATTTTTTTTAGATATTGGATATGGAACAATTACATTAATTTTGTGACTTATAAAATTTTTTATTAACGAAAAAGCATTTTCCCAATTGAGTGGAATTGCATCTTCTAAAGGCATCCAACTAATAAATTGGCGAAGCTCATCTATTTCCACAACTGCAACATTTCCAACTTTCTCAGCAAGAATCTTTGACACAGTAGATTTACCTGAATTAATAGAGCCATTAATGAAAAGTATCATAGAAATATATTATAGCTGGGGAACCTGGATGTACGCAAAGCTACCCTTAGCACTTTGTACTAACGTTTAACCCGTTCGCTTCGCTCACACTTCAATCAGTTGCCCACCACCACAAGGGTGTTGGTCAAATTCACTGGCTGGGGAACCTGGATTCGAACCAAGATAGACGGATCCAGAATCCGTCGTCCTACCATTAGACGATTCCCCAATAAAAAGACCTGTACCAGAAGCAATTTTATCACACAACAACATAAAGATTCATTGTTACCTAACCACTTTTAGTTTAAAATGGAGCCATGAATGAAATAAATTATAGAGAACAAAGAGTTGCAGTTTTTGTTGATGTTCAAAACATGTACTATTCAGCAAAAAACCTATATTCCTCAAAAGTAGATTTTGGAAGAGTATTACAACAGGCAGTTGGTCCACGAAAATTAGTTAGAGCATTTGCCTATGTTATAAAAGCAGACGTGGGTTTAGAAAAAGAATTTTTTGACGCTTTAGATAAAATTGGATTTGAAGTTCGTGAAAAAGAATTACAAACATTTGTAGATGGAACTAAAAAAGGTGACTGGGACGTGGGTATTTGTATGGATATAGTTAGAATGCTTCCCAAAGTTGACGCCATTGTATTAGTCTCAGGTGATGGCGACTATTACGATTTGTTAGAATACTCAAAAAGCCGAGGTGTCCGCGCCGAGGTTATTGCCTTTGGAAAAACCGGATCATCAAAATTATTTGATTCAGCTGATAACGTTTTTGATATGTGTAAATTCCCTCAAAAATTTTTGATTGGAAAACCCAAAATAAACTTTAATAGACCACCCAATGAAAACAAAGATATTAAAACAGTTAAATAAAGTAACAAAACTCTTAAAAAACAAATCTTTAAGAAATGTATTATTAGGTGCATACGTTATATTTTTCACAATATCCTTTTACCACATGTTATTTGCTCATAAAATAATACCAGGTGTAAAAATTGGTAATGTTTCAGTTAGTGGAAAAACTTATGATCAAGCAAAAAAATTATTAGAAGATTACGAAAAAAAACAAACCAAAGAATTAATTTTTAAATATCAAGAAAAAACCTACAAAATCGCAGCAACAGATATAAATCTTATTTACGACCACAATGCAGCAGTAACTAGGGCTTTTGAGGTAGGCAGAACCAAAAATGTAGTTACAGATACAAAAGATAAAATTGCCGGAATATTTAAAACTCTTTATATAAAGGATTTTTATGATTTTGACGACGCGGCACTTCAAAACTCACTACTAGCAATACGTGGTGAAGTAAACGACGAACCTCAAGATGCTCACATTATCTTAAATAAAAACAAAGTTGAATTAGCCACTTCAAAAGATGGAAGTAAAATAGATTCAGAAAGTTTATATAACATCGTAATAAGCGCATTTGATCGAATGAATTTTGGAGACAAGCCACTACCTGTAGCAAAAGCCGAAGCAAAAATAAAAGAAACTGAATTAAGTAAATTACTTCCAGAAGTAGAAAGAATTTTATCCAATAGTTTTAGTGTAGCTTTTGAAAAACAAACATGGAATTTAACAAAAGATCAAATGTTAGATTTAATTGAATTCAAAAAAAATCCTGATGCGGTAATGGATTTTAATGACGCAAAATTGGAATCATATCTGGAAATGTTAGAACAAGAAGTTAATGAATTACCACGAGGACAGGTAACAAGCACGGATGGAGATAAAGTTGTGAACTTTGAAATAATAAAAGATGGAAGAGAAATTGATACTAAAAAGTTTATAGATGAATTTAAAAGCTCTGTATTGTCGTATAAAACAACTTTGGAAATACCAATTAGAGTAGTATCGGGACCCGCTAGTAAAGAAAAATATGGAATATTCTCACTACTTGGAGAAGGAAAATCTAAGTTTGAAGGATCGGCCCAATCAAGAATACACAATCTTACTTTAGCAGCCGGTAGAACCAACGGTGTGTTAGTAGCCCCCGGAGTAACTTATTCAATGAATAAATCTATTGGAGAAATAAGTGATAGAACAGGATTTCAATCCGCTTTTGTAATAAGTGCCGGAAGAACTGTACTGGGCGCAGGAGGAGGCGTTTGCCAAGTTTCCACAACACTATTTAGAGCGGTATTAAATGCAGGACTTCCAATTGTAATGAGATATCCACACGATTACAGAGTTCACTACTATGAGGAAGAAAGTCCTGTAGGATTTGATGCCTCAATATTTCAACCATCTTTAGATTTTAGATTTAAAAACGACACCCCAAATTATATTTTGGTTCAATCTTCATGGAATTTAGATGATTTAAGCTTAAACTTTAAACTTTACGGAACTCCGGATAGTCGTGAAGTGGAAATATCAGAACCAATAGTTTCTAACGTGTCTCCCCCACCAGCAGCGTTATATCAAGACGATCCAACACTAGCAAAAGGGGTTGTAAGACAAATAGACTTTTCAGCATGGGGTGCCAATGTGTACTTCACACGTGTGGTTAAAAGAGATGGTAAAACCTTATACGAGGATAAGTTTTCTAGCAACTACAGACCTTGGCAAGCAATATTTTTAGTGGGAACAAAACTATAGTTTAAATAAATAAGTTAACGTTTATAAACAGCTACACTAACAATAGTTGAATCACTATCTTTTGAGGAAATAATAGAAACTAATCTTCCTTCATTTTTATATTTAACTTCTACAAAACTTTCATTATTCGTTAAAAGTTCTAAAGCCCAGCCACTCTCTAAAAATATATTTCTATAAAACTTTTGAACATCTTCCGGTGATTTTTTAGTTTTAAATGTTAATTGGCTTGATTCAGAAGTTTGATTTAAAGAGATTTTTTCAATATCAAACGGATAAGGAACCTCAACACTTAGTAAAGATTTATACCCTTTAACTTCTTGGATTTGTTTTAAAATTTTTGGACGATAATTTTGAAAATTATTATACAAAAACAAGCTAACTAGAAAAGTCAAAAATAAGGGTAGATATATCTTCAATATTTCCTTTTTCATTATGATACTTAGTATACACGAATTATGATAAAATGTTGACGTGGTTTAGCAATTACGGCTCCATCGTCTAGCGGTTAGGACGACAGATTCTCAATCTGTAAATCGGGGTTCAACTCCCCGTGGAGTCACCATAAAAGTTAGGGTCGCCGTTTGGCGGCCATAATTTTTTATGAACTTATGTAAGGGGAGTTAATTAGCAACTTAAAACCCATAATTATCAATAGAAACATTACCCATACGTAAGCGCTGTAAATGCATAACATTAGTATCACACTGAGAACTTCCCGAGTCTGTACCAAAAGCCCCAATAAACCCAATATCTTTTAAAACACTAACGGCTATGTCGTTATAGAAGCCTGAAGGATATGTAAATATTTTTGGAGTTTTACCCAAATTTTCTTCCAAAAGTTTTTGAGCAGTTAAAACTTGATAAGATAACTGATCTTTATTTAAGTACGTTACATCGTAATGATCAGCAGTGTGATTATAGAAATTAACTAATTTAGATTTTTTCATTTCCTTAAGTTCATCCCAAGTTAAATAACCACCCTTACCCACTAAAGAAGTAATAATATTTACGTTAATAATTACTTTGTAATCTTTTGCCACTTTAAAAGCACTACCATAAGCATCTGAATAACCATCATCTAACATTAAAACGATAGATTTTGAAGGTAAGGTTTTTTCATTGTTAACGGCATTCACTAAAGATTCGGCACTTATAAAAGTATATTTTTTAGATTTTAAGTATTTTACATGGCTTTCAAAAGTACCAGGTTCCACCGTTAAATATTCCTGTTTATATTTAGCAGCAGTATCCATAGATTGTATGTGATGATAAAAAATAACTGGAGCATATAAACAAAACTTAGGTTGTATTACAGGTGCAACAGGTTCCTGAGGAACAGAGGTTTCTAGAACAGAATCACTAACAAAAGCACCGTATAAAGGTTCTATAAGAGATTTTCTACTAAACACACTATCGTTATTTTTATTAAGAAATTTACTTACAGAGGTAACTTTTTTGAGGGTATAAATACCTCCAAAAACTAAAAGAAACACGAAAATGGCAGGAATTAGGTATTTCCCCATACTTAATTATTTTACTACTTAATTTTACAAACAAAATAAAATGATTTATATTCTCGTTAAATCAATTAAACCCAATAAAAAAGCTAAAGGAGAAAGCAATGAAACTATTACGAGCAATCGCAGAAGTTGGGGGTGCTATTGTTATAGCGGTCATTATTGTAATCGCGATAAATAGGTACTTTCCAATACATGCGGGAGACAACGCAGAAAAAGTTTGGGTAGATGGAGGAGTGGCCACCTTAGGTAGAACACCCAAAGAAATAGATGATGACTACAAAGACTGCATAGACATGGCTTCACGAACCGGCCAAGAGTTAAATATATGTGAACCCATGATGGAGGTTTTTGGCGACCGACCAGAAAGAAAAGTAACGATAGAGGGATTTTTCCTGGACCGCGACGAACTCAACATCAGAGGATTTCCCGTCTCCGTTCCCTATTCATTTGCTGAACAATATTGCAAAGAAATTGGTGGATTTTTACCTAGCGAAGATCAATGGGAATGGGCAGCGCGTAGAGACACCATTTGGCCTTGGGGTAATAATTCACCTACAAAGGATGAAACACTTGTAGACATAGAAGGTGGTAACCCCAAGCAGGAACCTAAAAGAGTGGATAGCTACCCAGAATACAATGGATTACGGAACATGGTAGGAAACTTAGCCGAGTGGGTTCATGGAGGCATTAAAAAAGGTGGAGGTTCAGGTACATACAGCATTTTCGCAAAACCTAGTCATGCCATAAGTGGAAGTACCACACCAGCAGGATTTAGGTGCGCCTACCTGACGCAACCTCACTAAATATGTTACAATGCCCCTTGGTTAAGCACAAAAATCCTAAATTAAGGAAAGGAAAATAATCCAAGCCACAATAGCAACAATGGAAAAAAGGAGGTAGGTATAAGGTAAATTTATAAAAATATAAAAACCTTACCCACATTGAATCGAGTTTCATACTAGGCCCACCTCGGCGTGATATAGATCTACGAGGCGGGCCACTTTTTTTGGTATACTATAAAAATATGAAAAATGACGGATCATATGAAATGCCAAAAGACTTTATTTGGGGAACTG
>CAYOCN010000018.1:6179-8893 GCA_964402525.1 uncultured Candidatus Saccharibacteria bacterium
TTTCCACCTTATCAATATCACTGCTGATGTGTGTGGAAATGGGAAAACAGTACTAATCATACACGAGACTACTATTTAGAACCCTCCGATATAGCATGTGACTCCTATAATAGATACGAAGAAGATTTTGACTTAGCAGTTGAATTAAATAACAACGCTATAAGAATTTCCATTGAGTGGGCTAGATTAGAACCAACTGAAGGAAAATTTGACGAAAAAGAATTTGAACATTACAAAAAAGTTTTAACTGCAGCAAAAGAACGAAATCTAAAAACATACGTAACTTTACATCACTTCACAAACCCAGTTTGGTTTAGTGATTTAGGTGGATGGACAAGCAGAAAATCTCCATTTTATTTTTCAAGATATGCAAAAAAATGCGCTCAAGAATTAGGTGATTTAATTGATGCTTTTTTAACTATAAATGAACCTCAAGTTATTTTATTAATGTCATATGCAACAGGAAAATGGCCACCTAATAAAAAAAACCCTCTTTTAACAATAATTGCATACATAAATCTAACACTAAGTCACAGATCGGCTTACGATTCAATTAAAGCAGTTAGTCACCGATATAAAGTGGGACCTGTAATGCAAATATCTTGGTATGAAGACTCAAAAAAGAAATTAAGTATTATAGGAGGTATAACTTCTAAGATACTGTATTGGTTCAACTGTGATATGCACTTACTCCCCCTTTTGGGAAAATCCGATTTTATTGGAATAAATTACTATTTCACAAATATCATCCGAAATGTAAGACGCCATAACCCCGATGCTTTTTTAAACGATATGGGATGGTGGATTAATCCTGAGGGTATGGAAAAAGTTTTGGTAGATTTAAAACGATTTAAACTACCAATTTATGTAACAGAAAATGGATTGGCCGATTCCAAGGATAGAATAAGAGAAGAATTTATAAAAGCAATGTTAATTGCATGTGCACGCGCTATAAAAAAAGGTGCGCCTCTTGAAGGGTACTTTCATTGGTCTTTACTAGATAATTTTGAGTGGCATCATGGATTTTGGCCACGATTTGGATTAGTAGAAATTGATAGGGAAAATAATTTAAAACGTATTCCAAGAAAATCTTTTGCTGTATACGCCAAAATCTGTAAAACTGGTAAAATTGAGTGGTAACATCAAAAAACATATGCTGCCCAAAACCACAAAAAAATCCAAAAGAAAGAAAATATTTAAAATCATAAAAATAATACTTATAACTTTAGCTATTATAATATGTGGTATAGCTATTACTATTCTAATACTTAGCCCAAAACCTCAAAAAAATATAAATTATGGAGTTACTTTTAGTAAAAAATATAGTGAACAAATGGGAATGGATTGGAGATCTACTTATTTAAAAATTTTAGATGAGTTGGGAGTAAAAAATTTAAGACTTGTAGCATATTGGGATGACATAGAAAGAACTCCCAATCAATATGATTTTAGCGATATAAAATGGCAACTAGATGAAGCAGAAAAAAGAAATTTAAACATAATAATGACCATTGGTCGCAAAGTTCCTCGTTATCCAGAATGTTTTGAACCAACATGGTGGAAACAAATTGAAGATACAGGTACCCGAGATGAAATTCTTTATAACTACATAGAAATAGCTGTAAAAGAACTTAAACCTTATAACGCTATTAAAATGTGGCAAGTAGAAAATGAACCTTATTTCGATTTTGGAGAATGTTTGAAAATATCGAACAAAACTGTAGAAAACGAAGTTACCATTGTTAAGAGCCTAGATAACAGACCACTCTTAACACAGGATAGTGGTGAAGGTGGGGTGTGGAGACAAAGTTATGAACTCGGAGATTATCTTGGAATATCAATGTACAGAAAGGTTTGGTTTGATTTTTGGAAAATTATAAAAGGCTTTTATGTTTATTATGAATATCCACTTGGCTATTGGAGCTATAAAATAAAAGCTAATTTACTAGGCATACCCGTGGATAAAATAATTGTTACAGAATTACAAGCAGAACCTTGGGGTCCTGCGATAAATTCAAAACTAACGCGAAAAGAAGTAGAAGAAACAATGTCTAAAGAACAATTTATAACAACAATAGAATATGCCCAAAAATCAGGGTTTAAAGATATATATTTTTGGGGACCTGAATGGTGGCTATTCGAAAAAGAACAACGCGATATGCCCTTTTATTGGGAAACAGCCAAAGAATATTTTAAGTAAGCGACTCGGAAATAGTTTTTTCTAAGAAAGCAAATCCACCATAAACCCCAGCATCATCACCAAAAGCAGCAGGTTTTAATTTTGGCATTTTAAAAAAGTTCTGTTTTTTTAGGTGCTCAACAAGAGATGGTTTGAAATACTCAAATTTGTAGTTAGAAACGTTACCTCCAAAAACAATTACATCAGGATCCCAAAAAGCTATAACATTTATTATTCCAATAGCTAAATGGGAAGCGTAGTCATCCCAAATTTTTTCATCATAACAATCGGAGGGTTCTACATTGTAATTTAACTTAAAAGCTCTACCAGATACATAGGATTCCAAACAACCGTGCTGACCACAACCTTCATTTAATTTCCCTTTCTCAGCTATTATGTGGTGTCCTGGCTCAAAATCATGAAATAAACAATCAACATTTTTTCTATCTATCAAAAGCCCGCCCACTCCGGTACTTAAAGTTAAATAAACTACACGATCAAAATCCAAACCGGCACCATAAACAGCCTCACCAAA
>CAYOCN010000019.1:0-8813 GCA_964402525.1 uncultured Candidatus Saccharibacteria bacterium
TTGGTGGTATTGTAGCTATGATGGCATTACTTTATGTCACCAAATACTACACAGGACCAGGAGAAGAACCAGTAAAAGAAATTGCAAATGCATCAAAAACCGGTGCAGGAACAAACATCATTTCTTGATTAGCTTATGGTATGGAATCAACAGCAGTTTCCGTAGCTGTTATTTGTATAGCAATATTATTCGGTTACTCAATGCTTGGTTTTTATGGAATTTCCTTAACCGGTATGGGTATGCTTGCCACAACAGGAATTATAATGGCTTTAGATACATTTGGACCTATTGCAGACAACGCTCAAGGTTTAGCTGAAATGGCGGGTCTTAAAGAAAAAGCTGCAGAAGTTACAGGTGGTTTAGATGCTGTTGGAAACACCACAAAAGCATTAACAAAAGGTTTCGCTGTTGGATCAGCTGCCGTTGCCGCAAGTTCATTGTTTGCTACATACTTCGAAGCAACAGGACTAACCGCAATTAATATCGCGGAACCAAAAGTATTTGTTGGTGTCTTATTAGGTGGTGCTTTACCATTTTTATTTAGTTCAAGATTAATTGGCTCCGTTGGAAAAGCCGCTTTTCAAGTGGTAGAAGAAGTTAGAAGACAGTTCAAAGAAATCCCAGGAATTATGGAAGGAAAAGCCCTTCCTGATTACACCAAAGCAGTGGATATTGTTACAGCTGCCGCTCAAAAAGAGCTTGTAATACCAGCCGCAATGGTAGTAATTGCCCCAGTAATGGCAGGATTCTTAGGTGCACAAGCCTTGGGTGGATTCTTAGCAGGAACTGTTATTGTTGGATTACTATTAGCATTATTTATGTGTAACACTGGTGGAGCTTGGGATAACGCTAAAAAATATATTGAAGATGGTAATTATGGTGGTAAAGGAAGCGATACACATAAAGGTGCTGTAGTAGGTGATACCGTTGGTGATCCATTAAAAGATACCGCTGGACCTGCACTTAACCCAATGATGAAAATCGTTCAAATCGTAGCTTTATTAATTGCTCCATTAATAATTAAAGCAGTTGGTCTTTAAATAATTAATTAAAGAACACAAACACTAAAAGCCCCCGTAGAAATACGGGGGCTTTTTTGTATAATTAAAATATGTTAATGGAAAATATTGGAAATGCTCAAGTTTTTAAAGAAACAAAGCTGTCACAAGAAATAAGGCAAACGGAACCAGCAAGAAGGATAGAGTTAACACCTGATGGAACAATATTAAATGTACGAGTTGTAAGAATAACACCTGACGGTGTAGAAAATGTAAGTAAATATCCTTATATGGAAGAGGTTGTGAAATCATCTTTAACAATAGAAAAAGACCTGAGTGGAAATGTAAAAACAATAAAAATTGGAAGACCGGCAGCACAAATTAATTCCATGATGAGTAGACAGCATGGTCAGATAGATGTAACAACCGATGGAATACTTTATACAGATACCAAAAGTAAAAATGGTAGCACTATATTTGGAGGTCTTTTAGAAACTCCTAAAAAATTATCATCAAATACACCAATAAAAATAGATACGGTATTCCATATTGGGATACCTATATCAAGAGATGGATATATGCTGCTATTTCAGGCAGAAACACAAAAAAGAGTAGAAACCCAAGCTGAAAAGATAGCTCAAACAGAACAAGAATTAATGGAACAATTAAAAATTAATCGAAAAGTTCAAGCAAAAACCCTTCAAAAATATATAAATGTTGTGGGAGGAAACCATGAAAAATATCAAGCATTATCAAAATTTGTGGAACGTATCATGGAAACAGGAATCGAAAAACACGAAAAGGAAGACAGAGTCATAAATGGAAAGGTAGTACAAGTAGGCACAATGCACGTAGAACATCCATACGAAGAAGGAATGACACCAGAACAACTATATAAGGAGATATATCAGAGACATACACCTCAAAATAAAAATACTTTCTTAGATGGAGGAGAAAAAGTTGTAAAAGAAACAGATTATCTTTTGGAACATCCATATTTATTGTCCAAAGGACAACAACTATGTCATAGATTACAAACACTAGAAGCAAAGCTACCCTAACATTAAAACATTCCCTACAAAGCCTAAAAGTGGTAATATATTTGGGCTATGGACGATCAATTAACTCAAATTTTTGATACAAATGAAGAAGGCGAAACCGCTGATATAGTACCTCCAAACAAACCAGAAAAACCCGCAACAGTCATAAATCCTGACGAACCTTTTATAATAGACACCGATATAACAACTGAAATGCAAAACTCTTACTTAGACTACGCTATGAGCGTTATTGTCTCAAGAGCACTTCCAGATGTTAGAGATGGTTTAAAACCAGTACAACGACGTGTTATTTACGCTATGCAAGATCAGGGAATGGCCTTTTCAAATAAATTACATAAATGCGCCGCGGTAGTTGGAGAAGTTTTAAAAAAGTATCACCCTCATGGAGACATTTCCGTTTACGACGCTTTAGTTAGAATGGGACAAGATTTTACTCTAAGATATCCTTTGATATTCCCTCAAGGTAACTTTGGTAGTGTTGATGGCGATCCTCCAGCAGCCATGAGATATACAGAGTGTAAATTACAAAAAATATCAGAAGAATTATATGCAGACATTGATAAAGAAACTGTACGTTTTGAAATGAACGACCTTCAAAATTTTGAACCGGTGTACCTACCATCATTGTTACCAACTATATTATTAAACGGTGCCTCCGGAATTGCCGTTGGTATGGCCACAAATATTCCTCCTCACAACCTTACAGAAGTTATTAATGGTATTGCACACTTAATAGATCACGCTGATCAAAAAGGTACAGCACCCGTTAAAGGCGAAGAAGAACATGAAATTGTGTTGTTCGATGGTGCTTTAAAAGGAATTAAAGTTGGGGTATCAAAAATTGCTTTTTCATCAACGGCAAACGTAGAAGATTTAGTTAAATTTATAAAAGGTCCCGATTTTCCAACTGGAGGTACTATTTACGATCAAACAGAAATAATACAGATGTATGCCACCGGAAAAGGTAGAGTAGTAACTCGCGCAAAAATGGATATCGAAGAATCCGAAAAATCCGGAAAAATGCGCATCATCGTTACAGAAATACCTTATCAAATAAACAAAGCCACCTTAATTTCAAAAATAGCCGATTTAGTTAAAATGAAAAAAATCGAGGGTATTTCAGACCTTAGAGATGAATCCAACAAAAAAGGTATGAGAATCATGATAGAACTTAAAAAAGACGCGGTAGCTAAAAAAATCCAAAATCAACTCTATAAATACACACCGCTGCAGAGCACCTTTAATTCAAATATGGTCGCACTACTTGATAATGAACCAAAACTAATGACCTTAAAAATGATATTAGAAGAGTTTGTAAAACACCGACAGCAAGTTATCGTTAAAAGAACTTTATACTTACTTAAAAAAGCCAAAGAACGAGAACATATATTACAAGGTTTGAAAATCGCATTAGACCACATTGATGAAATAATAAAAGTAATTAGAGCCTCTAAAGACGCTGATACCGCAAAAGTTAGCTTAATAAAAACATTTGATTTTACCGAAATCCAAGCTCAAGCAATCTTAGACATGCAGTTGAGAAAACTTGCTGCACTTGAAAGAAAGAAAATTGAAGACGAACTAAATCAAATCATTGAAACTATAAAAGACCATGAAAGTTTATTAGCGTCTCCCGAAAAAATATTAACAAGAGTAAAAGATGAATTAATCGAACTTAGAGACAAATATGGCGATGAAAGAAAAACTAAAGTTATAAAAGGAAAAGTCGGTGAACTAAGTGATGAAGATGTAATTATAAATGATAGATGTATTGTTACTATCTCAGAAAACGGCTACGTTAAAAGATTAAAAGAAGATACATACACAAAACAGAGTAGGGGAGGCAAAGGAAAAATTGGTCAAACACTAAAAGATGAGGATCAAGTGGCAACAATAAAATTATGTAACACACATGATTGGGCATTCTTCTTTACTAACATCGGGAAAGTATACAAAATAAGAATTTGGGAATTACCTGAAACATCAAGAACCGCTAAAGGAACGCCAATTGTTAACTTCTTAAACATTTCACAAAATGAAAAGATAGAAGCTTTCTTTACGCTAACATTAGAAGAAATTGATGAAAAAAACACTTCTATATTCTTTGTAACAACAAAAGGACGCGTTAAAAAGACCGAACTAAAAGAATTTGAAAATATTAGAGCTTCTGGGATAATTGCAATAAATTTAACAGACGGTGACACCTTAACCTTTGCTGGAATAACAAAAGCAGGAGATGACGTGTTATTAACCACATCAAAAGGTCAATCTATAAGATTTAAAGAAACAGATGTTAGACCAATGGGAAGAAGTGCCGGAGGAGTAACCGGGATAAAAATCTCAAAAGCCGACGATATAGTTGTAGGTACCATAGTTATTGGAAATAAGAGTAAAGAACATGACCTATTAACCATTTCAAGTAATGGATACGGCAAAAAAACCAGTACTAAAGAATACAAAGTACAAAATAGAAGTGGTTCGGGAATATTAACTCATAAAATAACAGACAAAACTGGAAATCTTGTATCCGCAAAAGAATTAGACGAGTCCAGAGATGAAGATGTGCTGATTGCTACACAAAGTGGAAAAATAATAAGATTAACCACCAAACAAATACCAAATCTTGGTAGATCAACCCAAGGTGTAAGACTTATTAAACTAGATATTAAAGATAAAGTAACTTCAGTAGCTCTAATAGGACAGGATAGTGGAGAAGTGGCCATAGCAGAAATTCCAGCAGAATAAGAGCAAACAAAAATTTGCAAAATTCTACTTCTTTTTTAATAGAGGATAGGTACCAATCAAAAACATAGTTCCACCAAGAGAACCGATTCCAACCAACAAAAACACCCAATAATAACCAAACTTAGCAGCAATTAAACTACCTAGTGCCGCAGCTAAAGCACCCGCTAAATCAGTGGAGGTGTAATACAAACTCCATTCCAAACCTTCTTCATGTTTATCGATATGACGGGTAAAAATAGCCTGCCACGCGGCATAAGATAAAGCACTACCCAAAGCATTTATAATTTGAACAACATAAACTTGCCAAGGATATTTAACCCAAATATAAGCAAAAGCGGCAATAGAAATTAAAAAAGAACCGGCGATCATGCACCAAAAGTCATCTTTTTCACCATGCTTTAAATCGATAAAACGCGCAATAGGTACTTGCACCAAACTTTTGATTAAAAAGTAAACAGTAGTTGATAATCCAACTAATTCTAGAGAACCACCCTTGACTTGTTCTGTGATAAAAACCGCAATAATTGGACTAACTAAACCCCACCCCATAACCATTAACACATCGGAGTAGGTAAGATATTGAACAACGGTATTAATAGTTACGCCTTTAAAAAAAGACATTCGGAGTTTCATACCATTTAATAGTAGCAAAAAACTGATACGAGGAATATATTCGTATAGTGAAATCAACAAATGATTTATTTGAATACGAAAAGGAATTATTGAGTAAAGGAATAAAACATATAGCGGGCGTGGATGAAGTAGGGAGAGGTCCTTTGGCGGGACCGATAGTAATTGGTGCAGTAATTTTAGATATTGAGTTTATGATTAACGACATCTCGTTAGAAATAAACGAGATAAACGACTCAAAAAAGTTAACAGAGCGAAAAAGGGAAGAGTTGAGTAAATTTATATTAAATAAAGCCCTAGATTACAAGATAATTGAAATTTCTAACATCGAGATAGATAAATTAGGAATAGGAAAGGCCAACGCACAAGGCTTTTATACCGCAATACAGCAACTAAACCTAACGCCACAGCATATTCTTACTGACCACTTTAAAATCAAAGAAATTGCACCTGAAATACAAACAAATATTACAAAAGGAGACAGCAAAAGCGTGTCAATCGCTGCAGCATCTATAATTGCCAAGGTCTATAGAGACCACTTAATGGTGGGTATGCACAATAAATACCCTCAATATGGCTTTGATCAGCACAAAGGTTACGGCACAAAGTACCACTTAGACAAAATTGTGGAATTTGGCCCATGCGAGATCCACAGAAAAAGTTTTGAACCTGTCAAAAGTCTGGTACACTTTAGACGTGAAAAAGACATCAGTTAAAAAAACGTATGATGTAATAATTGTAGGTTCAGGTCCTTCAGGCATATTTTGCTGCTACGAACTCATAAACCAAAATCCAAAACTAAAAATAGCAATAATAGAGATGGGAAACAGAGTAGAAAACAGAAAACCTAACGAAGTAATGTCAGGATTTGGTGGAGCAGGAACCTATTCCGATGGAAAACTCCACTTCACACCAAAATTATCCCACGAACGAACATTTCACTTAATAACCCCCGAAGAATATCAAAAGCTTTTAGATAAAGTCGACAAAATTCTCACAGATTTTGGCGTGGTAGCAAAAGAATATCCAACCAATATGGAAGAAGTTGAAAAGTTTATAGAAGAAGCTCAACGTTACGAACTGGAATTAATTGTTAGAAGAGCAAAACACATAGGGACTGATTTACTGCAACAAGTAATTAAAAAGATGCAGGACTACATTGAAAAATCAGGTGTAGATATACTAGATAAGACAAAAGTAGAAGACTTAATAATAGAAAAAAATACTTTTAAAGGCGTTATTACCAACAAAGGAAATATCTATGGAGAAAAGGTTTTAATGGCACCAGGAAGAATAATGGCAAGGTGGCTCCAACAAATAGGGGACAAACACAAAATGAGTTACGTATATGACATGGTAGAAGTTGGTGTGCGCGTAGAATTTCCGGCAGTAGTAATGAAAAGATTAGCCGATGCCTTATACGAGATAGTATTTAAAGTGCGGACAGATACTTATGATGATATTGTTAGAACTTTTTGTTCTTGCCCAAATGGATATGTGGCAGTAGAAGATTATGATGGATATATTTGTGTTAACGGACACTCCAACTCTAATAATGATTCGCCAAACTCAAATTTTGCATTTGTTGTTGAAGTGCACTTAACAGAACCGGTGGAAAATTCTATTCAATACGCACAATCTATAGCACAGTTAGCTTCCACAATTGGCGGAGGGAAACCAATACTTCAAAGATTAGCCGATTTAAAAAAAGGTCGACGCAGCACTTGGTCACGAATTAAAAAATCTGTAACCACACCGTCATTAAAAGATGTAACACCGGGCGATATTTCAATGGCACTGCCACATCGAATTGTAACCGACCTGCTCGAAGGTTTAGAAAAATTAGATCACGTGATGCCGGGTATAAATTCCGGATCAACACTTTTATATGCACCTGAAGTTAAATTTAGATCTTCAAAAGTAAAAACTAATAACGGAATGGAAACCACCATAAAAAATGTATTTGTGGCGGGGGACGCAAGTGGAATGTCAGGAACTATTACAGGCGCCGCGGCAACGGGACTCATGGCTGCAAAAGGCATCTTAGGAAAGTGAATCAATTCTAGCCTCAGCATCCGTAGTATCCACATCAATATCTTTGTGAAACTTTTTGTGAACATCTCTTAATTGAGCATTTGTAACGTGGGTATAAATTTGAGTAGTGGACACATTTGAGTGACCAAGTAACTCTTGAACTGATCTTAAATCAGCACCATTGCGCAACAAATCTGTGGCAAAAGTATGTCGAAGTGTATGAGGAGTGGCATCCACAGAAATACCTGCACGCCCTATGTATTTCTTTACTAGGCGTTGAATACTTCTAACTGTTAAACGTAAGGAATCGCCGTCAAAATCCTGATCTTCCATTTTTCGTCCTGAGTAGCGCAAAAACAAAGGTTTAAACGCATCGTGACGTGTTGACAAATAACGACGTAACCAGTCAATTGCTGACGAAGATAAGTACACCGTTCTAGCTTTACGACCCTTACCAATTACTGTAAATTCGTTCGACTTTAGGCTAATATCACCAATATCCAAGTTAACCAATTCACTCACACGTAATCCAGTACTAAATAAAACTTCTAGTATGGCTCTATCACGAACACCCGATTTTTTATTCAAATCCTGAACCTCAAAAAATCTTTTCATTTGATCTTCATCCAAAA
This sequence comes from uncultured Candidatus Saccharibacteria bacterium, assembly GCA_964402525.1. Taxonomy (GTDB): domain Bacteria; phylum Patescibacteriota; class WWE3; order UBA101185; family UBA10185; genus CAYOCN01. Next base: position 8,101 of record CAYOCN010000019.1, read on the forward strand.
ATTTAGGCACACGGTCCTCAGACTTGCCTAAGATGATTTGTTCGGGGGAAAGTATCTCAAGACCTTCTTTAACAATTAGGTACTTTAAAAAGGCTCTCAGAGATACCAGAAACGTTTTTTGAGTGGATCGCTTGAATTCTTCATTAGATCTGGAACTTATACGACGATTTAAATCAATTCGATATTTTTTAACACTTTCAACATCAATATCGGATAACCGCACCAAATCTTTTTTAAGGTAAAACTTTAACCAATCGGAAAAATCTTTTAAATAAAAGTGATACATCTTAATGGTGTTTTGAGAAAGATTTTTTTCAATCTCACAATATTCTAAATAGGAAACGGATACATCATCTAAATTTGAGTTTAAAGTAATCTTGGACATGTATGACTTTATTATACGACATATGCCACAGGTATACAGTATCGGAAATTTTAGGAAGGTGGCTTAAAAAGCCTTGTAGAAGCACCAAAAAAAGGGGTTCGCAGGCATGTGTATGTGTTTGAGAACTCCATTCAAACCCCATGACAAAACTTCCAATTAACGGTCCTTTGTACAATCTCCTTTATCTATTATCGTAATTTAGAAAAAAGTGTCTCAAATCGAATTCTAGGGCCTCATAATACCACAACAATTAAATAGGGAACAAACCAACCAAAAATTTCAAAAAGCCAAAAAGCGGGAAATAAGAGGTGATAAATAAAGAGAAATA
>CAYOCN010000020.1:0-8578 GCA_964402525.1 uncultured Candidatus Saccharibacteria bacterium
ATGCTTATAATAGAGTAGACAGGAGTAATAAAGTTCGTTTAGTTAGGGCAATTGAAATAGCACGTGAAGAAAAAATTTCTTTCACTCCCCTACCCTATTTAGAAAATGTTGAGTTTGTTTACTTTGGTTTAACCGCTGATAATAAGTTTTTATATGATCACGCTGATTTATGGTTGGACACTGTTTGGAAAAATGGTTTGTTAGATGAAATTGAAAATTTAAAAAAGTTAGGTTTTGAAAAATCACCTAAACTTGGTGGTTTAGTTTATAAAACTGCCAATAGGTTTTTGTGTGGAGAATTAAATGAATCCATGGCTATTCAACGTTGCAAGTTTGATCTTCATGCTTACATTAGGCGTCAACTAACTTACTTTAATAAAAATAAAAATATCAAATGGTTTGATATCTCAACTCGCGATTTTAAGGATAATATTTCTTCTATTATTAATGTATAATTGGTGTATCTATGGATAAACAAGTTGTAATCTCAGTCAAAACTATTTTAATAACTTTATTGTTTGTTTTAAGTGCCTATATTTTATATAGGTTAGGTCCTGTATTTGGAATAATTCTTGTTTCTACATTAATTGTTATTTCGGTTGAGCCCTTAATTAAATTTTTCATGAAAAAAAGAATCTTAAATAAAGCTATTGGTCGTGGACCTTCCGTTATAATAACCTACGTTTTGTTAATTGTTATGTTGGCCTTAATTTTAACTTTGGGCTTACCTCCAGTAATTATTCAAGCTAGAAAACTTTTAGTATTATTTTCTGATTTTTCCCAACAATTAAATGTTCCAACAAAGTTTGATGATGCTTTGTCGCAACTTTATACTAACTTGGCTAATGCTTCGGGTAATGTCATTTCTATGACTTTTTCTTTCTTTTCCAGTTTAACCACGGTATTTTCTGTTTTAATTATCTCTATTTATATGTCGTTGGATTGGGAAAATATTAAAGATCGTCTTGTTTCTCTGTTTCCACCAAAAATGCAAGAAGATGTTGAAGATATCATTAAAGGTATAGAATCAAATATTTCCAGTTGGGTTAAAGGTGAACTTATTTTAATGTTGGTAATAGGATTTTTTAGTTTGTTAGGTTTGGTAATTTTAGATATTAGGTACCCACTTGCACTTGGTTTGATTGCAGGACTTTTGGAAGTTGTTCCAATATTAGGACCCGTTTTATCTGCTATTTTGGCTGGGGTTGTGGGATTTGCTGATGCTCCTATCAAAGGTGTTGGGGTAATTATTTTATTTATAATAATTCAACAACTTGAAAATAATATTTTGGTTCCAAAAATTATGCAAAAAGTTTCTGGGTTTAGCCCATTAATTATTATGTTAGCGCTTTTAATTGGTAGTGAGTTTTTTGGAATTGTTGGAGCTATCTTAGCGGTTCCAATGACTATGATTGGAACAATCATTCTTAAGAAGGTTTTAAGATACTCCAAATAATATTTTTACAGGAAGCTTGTAAGCCAGATTCTGTTTTAATCGATAATCTATCTATTCCCTATCTTTATACCTCGCCGAGCAGGCTCAAGCGGTAAGTTCGTAGGTTTCTGCAGGGTGGGATTGCCCGTTTCATTCTCTTTCCATTGCAGGAAAAAGCTCGTCTCTGTTGCTCTCAGAAGATGTTAATTCACCCTCTGTTTCAATCAATTTTCATTGATTGAACACCATAGCTTTCGCTTCGGAGCTTACGCTCCATCCCCACGCTCTGTGCAGTCTGGACTTTCCTCCCTCTATTAAAGGGTAATCGATCATCTTCCTGTACTTGAGATTCTACCATATTTTGTATGTTACAATTATTTTATGGCCGACGAACTCGATCCAAAAAAATATCATGTCTTGTCACAAAAGAACAAAACGTTCTTTATTGTTGGTGCTGCAGTGTTTTCTTTGGTTGTGTTGCCCGCTTTAATTTATGTTTATTACAACATTGCTGTAAACAGACCTTCTCAAATTGGAAAAGAACTTACCTTTGAAATAGAAAAAGGTCAGGGAATTTCTGCTATTTCTAGAAATCTCGCCAGTGTTGGTGCTGTAAATTCTGAATTTTTATTTAAATCTTATGTGGTTTTAAATGAACTTGATACAAATATTCAAGCTGGTATTTATACAATTAAGGCTGGTTCAAACGTAAAAGATATTGCTGCTTTATTCCAACATGGAACTTTAGACACAAGTATTACTTTTGTGGAAGGTTGGAGAATTGAAGAATTTGCTCGCAAAGCGACTTCCGTGTTTGGTAACGTTGACTACACCACTTTTGTTAAAGAGGCTTCCGAATCTGAAGGTTTATTATTTCCTGATACTTACGTTTTTAGTAGCAACGTTACAACATCCGAAGTGGTTGATCACTTGGAAGAAATGTTTAATAAGAAAGCTGATTCTGTGGTAACTCCTTACGCTTTAGAAAAAATTGGTTTAACTAAAGATCAGGTTTTATCGTTGGCCTCTATTATTGAAAGAGAGACACGCGACGATGCGGATAGAGCAATTGTTGCAGGAATTTTAATTAAACGTTGGAAAGAAGGGATGAAGTTAGAAGTTGATGCCACTACACAGTATGTGGCCGCTCCTTTGAGATTTGGTTGCAAACTTACTAATATCGACGTGTGTCCTTCTGAAGGTATAGCTAAGGATATTAATTGGTGGCCTCATGATTTAACTCTTGCCGAGCTTGCTATAGATAGTCCCATTAATACTAGAAAAAATCTGGGTATACCCGCAAAACCAATTTCAAGTTTTGGACTTTCTGCACTAAAAGCTGTTCTTGAATACGCACCAAGTGACTATTACTTTTATATTAATGATTCCACTGGAAAAACTCATTTTGCTAAAACGTTAAAAGAACATGAAGCAAACATTAAGCAATATTTAACGATTTCTCAATAAGTTCCTGTGTTACTAATAACCCTTCCTCAAATAATAATTTTTCTTCAATCCATACTTCTTGTTTTAACATTGGAGCTATTTTTGAAACATAATATTTCTTTTTAATTAATGTATTTTTATATTCTATTGTTACTTCAGTTAGGATGTTGCTTATTATTTCGATGCAAAATATATTCTTTTCACAATTAGGTAGAGTTTTTATTGTCTCTATCGGGAAAAGTATTCTGAACTCGGCATTGTACATATATATTGTTGCAGTGGCCTTGTTGCTCACTGTTGTTAAAAACTTTAGCTTTCTTAACATAGAGGTTTTTAATGTATAATAACTTTAGTTATGTCCAACCTGCTAAAAAACGTCTATGACCGGGCCGAAGGTCTTAGAGGAAAAAACTTGCTCGTCACACTTTTATTGCTATTTCTTATATTTTTATCTTTAGGAATTCTTATTGGGAATATTACAAATAAAAAATTAACTAAGGATGAACTTAACGTTTCAAAAGAATCCGAAAAATCAATTCAACAGCCAACCACTTCAAAAAATACTTATGAAGGATATATTACCTATTTAGGAAAAGATTTTTACCCTGGGTCAAATATTATTTTTTCTCTAACTGATTCTTCAGGAAAAGATATTATTTTATTGCAAGCTAATGACAGTAAACTTCAAGTTGCTGAAGGTTTAAAAGTAAAAGTTTCAGGAACAGTTTCAAAAAATTCAGTTGCAGGTAAGGAAGTTTTAATGGTTGAGGAGGTAATGCTTAACAATGCCACAAATTGAGTTTAAAAAAGTAACCAAAGAATACGAGGGATTTAAAGCTTTGCACAATGTTTCATTTGAAATACTTGATGATGAGTTTGTGTTTTTAGTGGGTCCTTCTGGTGCTGGAAAATCAACTATTATAAAAATGTTAATTAGAGAAGAACTGCCTGATTTTGGAGATGTTTTATTTAATAGCAAAAGTATTTTAGATATTACTCAAGCTGAACTACCAAATCTCCGTCGTCGCATTGGTGTGGTGTTTCAGGATTTTAAACTTTTAGACTCCCGAACTGTTTTTGATAATGTGGCAATTGCTTTGGAGGTTGTCAATGCCCCAGAACAAGAAATAAAGGATGTTGTTCCTAACGTACTTAATATGGTGGGATTATCTAAAATGGCTTACAAATATCCCACGCAACTATCTGGTGGGGAAAAGCAACGTGTAGCTATTGCTCGTGCCTTAGCTCATGAGCCTGACATTTTAATTGCTGATGAACCAACAGGTATGATTGATCCTGATTCAGCCGCATCTATTGTTAAAATTTTGGAAAAAATAAACTCTTTAGGTACCACTATAATAATGGCTACGCACGACGAACACATTGTAAATAGATTAAAAAAGCGTGTTATTAGAATTGAGGATGGTAAGTTGGTTTCAGACAAGGTTGGAGGTAAATACCGTGACTAATTTTTTAGGCCAAATAATTCAGAATATTAAAAAAGAAAGATTACTTAGCTTATCTAATATTTTGATAATGACTTTTACATTTATTATTCTTGGTGGTTTTATTAACATTGTTGTTTTAACTCAAACGGGTTTGCGCTATTTAGAAGGTCAAGCTCAAGTTACAGTGTTTTTTAAGGATGATTTTAGTGAATCTAATATTTTAGGTATTTTTGAAAAATATAAGCAAGATCCACGAATTCAGGAAGTTAATTATGTATCTAAAGAAGATGCTTTTAAGATTTTTACGGAATTAACCAAAAGCGAACCCGCGCTTATTCAGTCTACTTCTGCTAGTATGCTTCCCGCTAGCATTGAATTTCGTACCAAGAAAATTGGAGATTTAAACCTATTATCCACGGAACTTTCTAAAATCGAAGGAGTTGAAGATGTGAGATTTTTTGATGATGTTATAAACACTTTTAAGTTTTGGAGTGCCGTAGTTTATATTGTTTGTTTTGTATTAGTTGCGTTGTTTATGCTTATTTCCTATTCCATAATTATTTCCACTATACGATCTATGATTTATTCACGTGGAAAAGAACTAGAAATAATGAAATTGGTTGGTGCTTCTAATGAATATGTTAAAAAACCTTTTGTTTATCAAAGTATATTCTTTGGTTTAATATCGGCTTTAGTGTCGGGTATTTTCTTTGTATTGGTGGCTATAGCTGTTGTTTCTTTTAAACTTTTACCTAGAGGATTATCCATTGGTTTTGTTGGCATTTATGTTCATCCAATTGTATTTTCTATTATTCTTCTACTTATACTTGTAGCCTCTGGAGGTTTATTAGGCTATTTTGGTAGTAACGTTGCCCTTAAGAAATACTTAAAGTACTAGGGTTACAATATTCATGCGAAAAATATTTGCCGCATTATTTTTAATACTTATTGTTTTATCATCCAACGTGCCTGTTTTGTATGCAGTGGCTGAAACTACACCTACTACTTCATCTTCGGAAGAAGAATTAACACAACAAATTAAAGATTTAGAAGCTAAACTATCCGAAAAGCAAAGTGCAATAAAAACTTTATCAGGTGAAATTGCTTACATGGACAGCCAGATGGTTTTAACTGAAACCAAAATAAAAGTTTCTCTTGCCAACATCTACAAAACCCAAGAACAAATAACAAAATTAGAAAAAGATATCGATGATTTGAAAAATAGAATTGAACATTTGGGGGATTCGATTTCATATCAAAAAGTTTTGTTAAACAATCGTTCCCGTGAACGCTACAAAACACAAGATTCATCCCCTATTATGGTTTTATTTGGTTCCTTAACATTAGATAGATTAATTAGAAAAAGTGAATATCTAAAATTAATAGAACTTCAGGACAATAAAATATTAGGAGAAATGGAACGTACCAAAAAAAGTTATGACACTCAAAAGAATTTATATGAACAAAAGCGCCAAGAAGAGTTGGCTCTTAAAGCACAGTTGGAAAAAGAAAAAGCTACCTTAGATTCATTTAAAGCCCAATTAAATAGTCAAAGAGAAGATAAAAAAGATTTATTGGATAGTACTCAAAATGATGAGCAAAAGTATCAAGAACTATTGAAGAAAGCTCAAGATGAACTGGCTTCCTATAAGGGATTTGTTCAAACTGCCGGTGGTGGTGAAATTAGTGCTAGTAAATTTGGTACAGGTAAAGAAGGTTGGTACTATTCCCAAAGAGATTCACGTTGGGCAGGTAACAGGATAGGTAAATCCAGTGAAAATATATTTGAAGTTGGTTGTTTGTTAACTAGTGTAGCCATGATCTACAAAAAATATGGTGAATCCGCTACACCTGCTTCTATTGCTGCTGATACCAAAAGATTTTGGTATAACACTGCTATGATGACTATTCCTTGGAAGGGACCTCAAGGACGTACCTATACGTCAATATCCCGAGCTAACATTTCTTATGAAATTGCAAAAAATCCAATAATAGTTGGTGTTTATGCCGGTGCTTATGGGACCCACTTTATTGTTTTATCGAAGAAATCTGGTAGTGACTACATCATGTATGATCCTTGGTATGGTCCAGATTTAAACTTTTCTGATTATTACAACTTTAATTCTATATTTCAGGCTGTAGTGTTTAAATAATGTAAATTCCAAAAATACACGAATATTTTTTATTGTTTTCTATTTGAAATTTGTTATTTTCTATTTGTGAAATATTTACCAGTTTTAATTTTATTTATAATTTCTATTTGGTGGGTTTGTTTTGCCAGCAACTTTTTTAAAATATCACTAAATAGATTTTTGTTTTATCCAGACCAACCTTTCTCTATAAACCTTGATTATAGCTTGATGGGTTTAACTGAAAGTAATATTTTAATACGCCCTGTTGTTAATGTTGGTATTTCTTATGTGTTTAATACTGCTGCTAATAGTTGGGTTGGTGGTTCTGATCTTTGGTCTAACATGCCCACACTATCTAAAACCCCCACTGTGAAAATAATATCTTCTGAACCTGTAATTACATTAAAATTTAAGTTTTTAAACCAATTAACAGGTGTTTCTTATGAATCTAATGAAATTAAAATTTGGAACTATTCCTTATATAAAAACTATGTCCTGAAAATGATAAAATAATTAAATGAATAACCTTAAAAAGTGGGTATTTCCTGCACTTGGGATGATAGCTATTTTTATAATGTCTGCCACTCCTGGAACTAAAGTTAATTCCATGGGATTTGAGAGTGAAACTTTTAGAATAAACGGCCACTTTATAATGTTTTTTATTCTTTGCTTTTTGTATTTTAAAAGTACCAAGAACATTGTAAAAGCTATCTTGTTTACCGCGATATACGCCTTTTTAGACGAGTTTCACCAAAAGTTCACTCCTTTTAGGTCCGCCTCGCTTTTTGATGTGGGAATTGATATTATGGGGGCGTGTTTAGCGGGATTAATATTATGGAAATTGAATTATCTTCTACCAAAGCCACTCAAGAATTGGCTGAAAAAATAGTACCACTTCTAAAAGGTGGTGCTATTATAGCTTTGTACGGTGAGTTAGGTAGTGGAAAAACTACTTTTACTAACTATTTAGTTAAAGCTTTAAATATAGATTCTCGTGTGCAAAGTCCAACATTTGTGTTGTTACGTAAATATGTAAATAAAAACACTGAGGCGGTAATAAAAAGCGTAAACCACCTTGATTTATATCGTTTAACTTCTTTAGAAGAAATTATAGACATTGGTTTAGATGAAATTTTGGAAGAAAAAAATGCTATAACATTGATAGAATGGCCCGAAGTGGCTGAACCGTTACTACCAAAAAATTGTATTAAAATGAAATTTGAGGTTGTTTCTGAATTTGAAAGAAAAGTATATGTGGAAAATTTACATTGATTCGTCCGAAAGACACACCAAATCTGTTAAGTTACTTCGAGATGAAACTCTTGTAGATGAAATATCTGGTGATATTGATATTACTTTTTCTATAAAACAACTTTTAGACAAAAACAAACTTACTGTAAAAGATATTTCTGAGTTTACACCCAATTTAGGACCAGGTTCTTTTACTGGGTTAAAAATTGGTGTAACAGTATGTAATATTTTAAATTGGGTTTTGGGTTCAAAAAATTTAACTAATCTTTATTATCCTGAATATGGAAAAGAACCCAATATATCGCAGCCTAAAAAGTTTACATTATAAGTTTAAAGCTTTAAATTTTCACTATCCTTACTAAATTTCAAAAGCCAGTTGGGGTTTAGTTTTTTTAAAAATATCACGTCTTCAAAAATATCGAATATGTAATGAAGAGACCACGCAATAAAAAACATTGTGGTGTATTCTCTTTCTTGATTTATAGCCCACAAAGATATTGATAATGTGATTAAAACCGAAATTATATTATGTGAGTATAAGCCAGTGTTTTTTTTGTGGTTGTCGATACAAAACGATACATATTTTTTTATTTGTTTATTTCGTAAAAAATTTTTAACTTGTAAAGCATATTCGGTTTTTCTTCCATATACAAAGTAATATAAAAGATGGTCAATATCTGGTAAAACACTACCAATAATTGCAACAACCATTAGTTTTATGAGTAGTGCATTTCCTGAGATTTCATAGAATATTATTGCTGCGGTAACACCAATTAACACATGTACCAGTAGGTGAAATGCTTCCAGTGCTCTTTTAATCTTTTGTTTGTAACGCATACATAATATTTTACCATTATGCTAATATA
>CAYOCN010000021.1:0-8517 GCA_964402525.1 uncultured Candidatus Saccharibacteria bacterium
ATATGGCGAAGAACCAATAGACACCAATTTAAACTTAGAAAACTTATTTACAAAAATAAAAGCTAAAAGAACCACATTAAAAAATGTGTTACTAGAACAAGATATTATTGCGGGATTAGGAAATATTTACGCTACAGATACGTTATTTCTAGCGGGTATTCATCCAGAAACATTAACCACCGCCATAACAATGGAACATCTTAAAAAAATCGTGGCAGCGGCCAACACAGTGCTTCAAGAAGGTATATCTAATAGAGGTTCTACTCTATCGGATAAAATGTATGTGGATATTTTTGGAAAAGGTGGAACACAACAGGAACATTTTAAAATATATTCAAAAGAAAATTGCCCTACATGCCAAACAAAAGTTACAGTTAAAAAAATAAATGGTAGAGGAACTTATTTTTGTGAAAACTGCCAAATATTAATTACAAAATCAAACGGACTGTTTGATATATAATCCAAACGTGGAAATAAAATTCTTAAAATTAACAAACTTTAGAAATCATAAAGATAAAACCGTGGAATTTGAAAAAGGCATAAACCTTATTCAAGGTAATAATGGCATAGGAAAAACAAATATATTGGAAGCAATACATTTAATTGCCACAGGTAAATCAATGCGTGCTAAGTACGACAGAGATTTAATAAACTATGAATATGATTTTTGTACAATATTGGCAGAAACCACTAATTCACAAGGAAAAGAAGTTTTGGAAATGATAATTAAAAAAAATCCAAACTTTGATAATGCTGCAATTAAAACAGCAAAAGTTAACAAAACACCAAAATCAATTTCATATATGACAGGAATTTTTAATTCAGTTCTATTTACACCAGAAGATATACAACTAATAACAGACTCCCCCTCTATTAGAAGACATTATATGGACAGCGTTTTGTCACAAGTGGATATTCAATATAAAAAAAGTTTAAGCGCCTATATAAAAGCGCTAAGACAACGCAATAAACTTTTAGAAATGATTTGTGAAGAACACAAAGGAATGGATCAACTACCCTTTTGGACTGAACAAGTTTTGCAACGCGGTAAAGAAATACAAGATAAAAGAAACGGATTTTTTAAATATTTAATGGAAAACATACAAAGTGAAATTGATACTTTAAACGATTCGGGTAACGTAGAAATAAAATATTTGATGAATGAAATGAGTAGAGAACATTTAGAAATGTATGCTCAAAAGGAAGTATTTGCTAAATCTACTTTAGTAGGACCGCACCGTGATGATTTTTTAATAAATTTAAACGAACATAATGTGGCAGAATTTGGATCACGAGGACAACAAAGAACAATATTACTCGCACTAAAACTATTAGAAATGACTTTTATAAAAGAAAAAACGGGAGAGTTTCCTGTGTTGTTGTTAGACGATATTTTTTCTGAGTTGGATGAAAAACATAAGGAAAAAGTTATTGAAACAATAAAAGATAAACAAACATTGATTACTTGTGCAGAAGAAGTACCCAATTTGGGTTTTATTGAGAAGGTTATAGGTCTTTGAGGGTCACAGATTTTTTAAAAACTAAACCCTGTTTAGAAGTAATATCATCGGGTAATGTTACATTTTCAGAAGTAACTATAACAACATCGGAACCTAATCCAGCACAAATACCTAAATGACCATCCATTTGACCATTAAGCAAGGACTCAGAATTATGAGAACCTGCAAGACCTTTTTGAATAAGGATAATAAAACCTTCCCTCAAAAATTGCGAAGCAGCCTTTTCAAGTTTATACAAATATTGAGGTACCATTTCAGGTATCAATTTATGATGAGCATCATACAAAGGAAGCTTACCATCTCCAACAAGAGTTAAATGTGTGGATCTAGGATTAGGAAAGGAAATAGCCAATCTGGATAAAGCCTCTTGCTCAGAAGAAAACTCCATACAAGTATGCTCCAAAGATTTAGTACTCTCCGTTAAAGGTAAATCACCACCAGTTGAAAATTTTTCGCCGAAATCCATACCCCAAGTATACAAAAAATCACTTGCAATGTCATATATAAAAAGTTGCGGTAAATATGCGATAATTATGTGTAATGTATTTACCAGAATATTCCATAACACCAAAAATTTTAAAGAACATCTCTATAATAGAGTACTGTAAGGCAATTGTAGAAAATACTACTGTTTTACCTTTGTGGGAAAAGCAATTACGCAAAGATAGCACACTAAAGTTACTCCACTTCTTACTTAAGCGCATCAACTCACCTGTAACAACCGAAACTATAAAACAGAGTGTAGATGGATTATTGGAAAATGAACCAACGGAAATTGCATATATAAACAAATCTTTAAAACGAGCCACTGAACTTTCTATAAAACAGGAATTAAATGAAGAAATAATAAAAAATATAAACACAGGTCCTTACCGTAGTAAAAAGGTCGTTGGAAAAATTAATCCCGAAGAATTATTAGCAGAAACAGTTCAGTTTTTTGATTGGGTGAACAGTAGAGATGCCAAAGACACACATCCTATTATAGTAGAGGCCATAATTCATTTTTATTTAGAAAAAACACAACCATTCGAAAAGAATAATTCCACAACAACTACATTAACTACTTATCTATATAAAAGAATGACAAATTACGATTTTAAGGCGTATACATATTTTGAACATTATTGCCTTAAAAACCTAAATGAATATGAAAACGAGTTAAATAAAGTTTCAAGTGAAAAAGACGATTTAACACACTGGGTAGAATATTACACCAGTGGTTTATCCTCAGAAACAGCCACGCTAAAAGAAAAAATCAAGTTATTAGCAAAAGATACAAAAGTGGCTAAAGCAACAGGACGATTAAAACTAACAGAGAGACAGGAAAAAATTGTAGAATATTTGCAAGATTACGGAATATTAACAAATAAAGAATTTTCAAAATTATTCCCAAACACATCGGAAGATACCGTTTTAAGACAACTTAAGGGGTTATTAGATATGGGGATTGTCATTAAAGCTGGAAGCACCAAATCGTCTCGTTATGAGTTAAAATAGGACTATGACATTTTACGAATTTTCTAAATACCTAAGTGAATTGGATGAAACTGCTGGAAGACTGGCTATTATTGATATTCTAACAAAACTTATCCACAACTTGTCCACAACCGAAACAGATAAAGCAATTTATCTAGCTTCCGGCTATTTAACAGCACCTTTTGAAGATAATAAATTTAATGTGGCAGATAAAATGATGATACGAATGCTAGAACAAGCGTATGGAACTATCAAAAACCCACACATTAAAAAAGATATAGAAACCAGCTATAGAAATAACGGAGATTTAGGAAGTGTGGCTTTTGAACTGGCTCAAGACAAAAAACCAACGGAGGTAACAATTGATCAAATTCACACAAGATTATGGGAAATTTCACAAGTAGAAGGCAGTGGTTCACAAGATATAAAAACAAAAAAAGTGGCCGATTTGCTAAACGAACTAGATCCCCTATCCGCAAAATACATAGTTAGAATAATTTTAGGAACTACCAGACTAGGATTTACTGAAAAAACTATAACAGATGCGTTATCCAACTTTTTAGGTAATAGAGAATTAAAAGAAACTATTGAGAAAATATACAATATACATCCAGATATTGGTGTAATAGCAAAACAAATAAAAGAACACGGAATGGAAGGCTTAGATTTAATAAAGATAGAACCTGGGGTTCCGGTGTTATCACAGAAGGCACAACGTATTAGTGGTGTAGAGGAAGCTGTAGAAAAAATGGGCACAGTTTTTGCTGAATTTAAGTTTGATGGGACACGAGTTCAACTCCACATGGATAGAAATAAAGAGATAAAGAATACATTAGGTGCTCAAACATTGTTTTCTATAGTGGATAAAGAAGAAAAAAGCGATTTTCTAGTTAAAACATATACAAGAAATTTAGAAGAAACTACAAAAATGTACCCCGATCTTACCGAAGCTGCCAAAAAATACATAAAAGCAGATTCAGTAATATTAGACGGGGAAGCAATAGGATTTAATAAAGAAACTGGAGAATTTTTACCATTTCAAGAAATAATGCATCGAAAACGAAAACACGATGTAGCAAAATTTGCAAAAGAAGTACCTTTACAATACTTTGTCTTTGATATTTTATATTTAAACGGAAAGTCTGTAATACACAAAACCTTAAGAGAAAGAAAGAAAATCCTAGAATCAGTTATAGAACCAAACGAAACAATAATGATGGATGAATATAGAGAAGTTACAAACGCCGAAGATTTATACGGATATTTTGAAATAGCTAAGGAAAAAAGCTTAGAAGGTATTATCGCCAAAAAACCTGAAGACAGCTATCAAGCTGGAGCACGATCTTTTTCATGGATAAAAATTAAAAAAGCGGATGAAAAATTATTAGCAGATTCTGTTGACTGTGTTGTATTGGGGTATTACAACGGCAAAGGTGTGAGATCGAAGTTTGGTATTGGTGGTTTTTTAGTAGGAGTTTACGATGAAACTTCCGAGACATTTAAAACAATTTCTAAAATTGGTACAGGCTTAACTGAAGAAGACTGGCATGAATTAAAACAAATGTGTGATAAGGAAAAAGTTGCCAATAAGGTTGAAAATGTGGAAATGAGCAAAATATTTAACCCAGATGTTTATGTATATCCAAAAATAGTTGTAGAAATTGGAGCTGACGAAATAACAGTGTCCCCATCACATACTGCAGGATACGCCCTAAGATTTCCAAGACTATTAAAATTTAGACAAGATAAAAATGCTCAACAAGCCACTACTACAAAAGAAATAGAAACAATGTATAACAACCAAAAGCACGGAAATTACAATTTAAAAACTTCAGATGACGGAGAAAAGGAATAGATGTAAAATGAGTGCAATGACAGAAACAAACAAAGAAAAAACCAATATAGAACCAAACGTAGCTGCAGCTCTTTCCTATTTAGTAACTCCTATCACAGGAATTTTATTTTTCGTAAAAGAAAAAGACGATAAATTTGTGCGATTTCATGCTTTTCAATCAATATTATTTGGTATTGTATCCTTTGGGTGCATTACCATAGCAGAAAGCTTAAAAGTTCTTGTAATTGGATTTTTAGTAACACCCTTGGTAAATGCAGCTATTTTTGCAATGTGGCTCTTTTTAATGTGGAAAGCTTATAACAATGAGGAATACGAAATTCCTTATCTTGGGAAAATAGCAAAAAACGAAATAGACAAAAAGCACTCCAAATGAAAAACATTTCGGAAATTTTAAAAGCTAAACAAATAAAAAGGGATCCTAGAAATTCTTATGAGTTTCAAGCTTTTGGAAATACCCTTGCAGAAGAATTTTCAGATACAAAACACCGCGCCCTTTATATTAGATTAGCAAAAACAGAAAATAGAAATTTGCTTGAAAGAGCACGCGATTTTGTTAAGCAAAATGAAAAAGCCACCACAAAAGGTCGACTGTTTATGTGGAAATTAAAACAACTTAAGCTTGAACAACAGAATCAAATAACCTAATATTTTATAGATGAACAAAACAACAAAAAGTTTACAAATTATTCCTTTACTAATATCAGTTACAGTAGCTGTGATACTAATTGCAGTAACTGGAACAAGAGAACCTTTGGAAATAGGTTACATTGCCTTTGGGGCACTCTGTGGAGCATTCTTTTTAGATTTAGACTATATACTCTATGCCTTTTGGGTGGAACCAAAAAAAGATTTCTCAAAAAACCTAACTACCTACATAAAACATAAAGATTTTAAAAACGCACTAAGTTATGTACAAACACATAAAAACGAAATTAAAGATAAAACATTGAACAGTGCCCTATTCCAATTGGTATTTGCATTGTTTTCCATTTTCATTGTATCTTCGCCAAATAATATACTTGTTAAAACCCTGGCAATATCCGTTATGGCAAACTCCTTATATAGAATGGCTGAATGTTACTTTGAAAATAACATTGAAGATTGGTTTTGGTCTTTTAAAGATAAACCAAATCAAAAAACCCTTATAGGATATACATTGGGATTACTTTTAGTATTAACATACTGCATCTACTCTTTTTAATGTACGGACTATTAATATCAACCGGAATTTTTTTATCAATAATAATAGGTGAAAAAATTGTAAAAAAAGAAAACAAATCCCCAGAAGTATTATGGAACCTTTCATTCTGGGTAATCTTAGGGGGAGTTACTGGTGCAAGAATTTACCACGTAATAGATTCATTTGAATATTACCAAAGCCACTTACTACAGATATTACAAATATGGCGTGGAGGATTAGGGATTTATGGAGGCATTTTAGGTGGCTTGATAGCCGGAACAGTCTATTTGAGTAAAAATCAACTGCAGAAAGGTTATTGGTTAAGTATTGTAGCCACAATAGTACCGCTGGCACAATCTTTAGGACGGTGGGGAAACTTTTTTAATCAGGAGCTGTATGGAAAAGTTACAACACTTCCGTGGGGTATACTAATAAAAGAAAAAAAGTACCATCCCCTATTTTTGTATGAATCAATTGCAAATTTGATTTTATTTTTTGTACTACTAAATTTAAGAAAGAAATTTCCTAATACCACAATATTTTTATACATAGTAGGTTACACAATAATTAGATTTTTTTTAGAATTTTTACGCATAGATCCATGGACAGTTTTCGGCTTGAATGTAGCACAAATTATATCTATACTTGGCCTAACAGTTAGTATTATTGCTTTTTTAAAACTGGAGGAAAAATGATTTATATAGCAGCGGATCATAGAGGATTTAACCTTAAACAAAAAATAATTGAATACTTAAATCAAACAGACATCACATGTGAAGATATGGGCGCCTATGAGTACGATCAAAAAGATAACTTTCCTGATTTTACATTACCACTGATAAAAAATGTTTTAAAAAACCCGGCAAACAGAGGAATTGTTATTTGTAAAAACGGTATTGGAGTAAGTATTTTGGCTAATAAATTTAAAGGAATTAGGTGTGGCTTATCTTTTACCGCAGAGCATGCAGCATCCGGAAGAACAGACGATGACACTAACGTGTTAGCACTACCAGCAGAATTTATAGAAACAGAAGATGCGTTTCACATTGTAAAAACGTGGCTAGTTACAGAATTTAACAAAGAAGAAAGATTTGTAAAAAGATTAAAGGATTTAGAAAAATATGGTAATACCAACAATTCTTGAAAAAGATTTTCAACAAGTTAAAAATAAAGTAACCCTTCTGGAAAAAAGGGCTACTTTGATTCAAATAGATATTGCAGATGGAAAAATAGTAGAAGGTGAAACATTTTTAGATAAAGAATCGTTAACTACACTAGAAACTATCTCAACAATTGAACTAGACTTAATGGTAGAAAATCCTCAAGAATGGATTGAAATACAAAATAATAAAATTGTTAAAGCTTGCGCAAATATTTTAGCTAAAACTAATATTCCAGCGTTTATAACAACTGCAAAAAATAAAAATATAAAAGTGGGAATTTCTATAAATCCTGATACCACCTTAAACGAATACGAAGAATTTGTACCACAAGTAGATTTTGTACAGTTTATGGGAGTAATTCCTGGTGCTCAAGGAAGAACTTTTGAAAATAGCGTAATAGCACAAATAATAGAATTTAAAAATAAATATCCACAAATGGAAATACAGGTGGATGGACATATTAACAAAGAAACATTACCAATATTAAAAGAAATTGGAGTTAGCCATTTTGTAGTAGGATCTGATATATTTAACAGTAGTAACCCCATTAAAGAATATGAGGAATTATCTTTAATGGCACAAAATTAAAAGTAAAAACAAACTGCCCATGTCTGTAGGAATAACCACTTTAGCGGGTACAACTAAAAAAAGATTTAGAAAAGTTGCCTTTTTAGGAGGCGCAGCATGGAAACCCACCGATCAAATTTATATAGATGCATTTGAAACAGCTAAATTATTAGCGGAAAATGGATATCACAACGTAAATGGAGGCGGACCAGGAGTTATGGAGGCATCAACAAAAGGAGCACACGCAGGTGGGGGGAAAGCGTTAGCTATAACATACCACCCAAAGCATCCAAAAAGACATTACGAAGGTACTACAAGTGACAACGACGCAGACGAGGAAGTGTACACATTAGACTATTTTGATAGAACAAAAATATTACTCCAAAACACCGATGTTCATATAGTGTTCAAAGGAAGTCTTGGTACACTTAGTGAGTTTGGTATGACATGGATTAGTTCATGGATTCATGACCCCAATAATAAGCCCATCATTATGTACGGAGAATTTTGGAGAGAAATTATAGATGTGTTATCTAAACATATGAAAGTGGAAATTGGTGAAAAAGATTTATTAAAAATATGCACTACTCCCCAAGAAGTTTTGGAATATTTAACAAACCTTGAAGATTATTTTGTGGTGAAATCCTAAAGAAAAAAGTAGAGCTCGAAATCCAAAACGCATTAAACAGCCATTCAGCTTTTTTGCGGTTATAGATCCGAGCTCAAATTACTAGGAGGAAATTTTTATACTTCATT
>CAYOCN010000022.1:0-6991 GCA_964402525.1 uncultured Candidatus Saccharibacteria bacterium
GAACAATTGGTGTTACAAGGTGTTGATCCCAAAACAATTAAATCTAGTAATTCGTGGAGGTGGGAAAATAGAAACAGGCAAAAAGCTTATTTTTACGCAGTAATGTATGATAAACCAGAAAAAGTGCCCGTTACGTATAGATTAATTAATTCCACAAAAATATCGTTTCCTTTAAGTTTTTGGCAACAACCTTATGTTTACACTTATCATGTAGAATAGTTAAATTCTTGTGATTATTTCCAAACAATATGTTTATTTAGGGTATAGTTCCAAATAAAAGCCACTACCAAACCTAAAACAAAAAATATATTAGAAGTTATTATTCCTTTACCAAAAAAATATGAACCACTTAAAACTACCGATGCTTGTATTAATGTAGATATCATTGTTATTGCGTAATAAAATGAAAATGCTTTTACCACTTTAACAAAATGTGTATGTTTTTTATCTTTAAATGTATATCCATTATTAAAATAAAAAGAAGTTAAGATTACAAGTTGGTCCGAAAGTATTGTAGCAGTACCAGGATGAAACTTTGTTACTGCCAGTAATATATTGAATATAATTATTTGTACTGAAATGCTTGAAACACCAACCATCGCATATCTTATTAAACGTAAATTTCTTTCAGAACCCTGCATTTTTCTTAATTTAAAATATAGAAAAAAATCTCCTATTAATTTTTCTTTAATAAGTTTTAAGGTTGTATAGTTTGATGTTCCATATTCTCTTGAGTAGTGGCCTACAGGGACTTCGCTAAAGGTGGCTTCTACTATTTGAAGCTTTTTAAGTAATTCCGCCAATATAGAGGAATCTTTACTAACAAGTGTAATTTTATCTAAGTATTGTTTTTTGATTAATCTAAAATCACAATCGGTGTCGCGTATGGGTAACTCAAATAAAATATTACTAAATTTTGCGTATAAATTGCCAAATAAAATTCTAAAAATATTATCACTTCTTCCTTTTTTATAGCCGTTAGTTACATCTGATTTAGTTTTGAGTTGAGTTTTTACTAACAAGTCCAAATCATCCAAATGATATTGAGCATCACCATCGGTATAAAACACCCATTCTTTAGTTGCTGCTTTAAGACCATGTTTAATTACCGCGTACCCTTCAGTATTATCAGTTTTGTCTACAATTACTAATTTTGGATGTTTTATTTTAGCTTCTTGAATTTTAGTTACAGTGTTATCTTTGGAATTTCCTCCAATTAACGCGATAACCTCTAAATCATTGGTAACTAGGCCACCATAATGATATGCATCTTCTATTTGTTTATGAACAGTACCTTCATCGTTGTAAAAAGGAAAAAATATTGTTAATGACTTTAGTTTTTTGTCGTCCATATTTTATATACCGTATGATACTATGAATACTAGAAATTATGGAAGTAAAATTTAACCCAAAAGACAATGAATACGATCTCATGTACTTGTATGAAAATTCGTATTGGTGGTACAAGGGACTTAGAGAAATTTTAAGTTACTGGATAAATAAAATAAATGCTACAACAATATTAGATGCGGGCTGTGGCACGGGAAGAAACATTTTAGAATTGTCCAATTCAACTAGACAAATATATGGCAGAGATATTTCAAAAAAAGCTGTGGAATACTGTGCTAAGCAAAATCTCAAAAATATAACAACTGGTTCCATAACCAAACTTCCTTACCAAGATAAAATGTTTGATTGTATATACACTATGGACGTTTTAGGTTGTCTTGAACCGGAAAACATGACTTTAACTATAAATGAGTTTCACCGATGTCTTAAAAAAGATGGTTACTTAATACTTAATGTGGCCGCTTTGCATTGGTTATTTTCTCAGCATGATTTAGCGTGGGATATTAAAAAAAGATATAGCAAAAATGAATTATGCGAAATTTTAACAGCTAATGGATTTACACCAGTAAAAGCAACTTATCGAGTTTTCATTTTATTTTTGCCCGTTTTGCTTGTAAAACTAACTGAAGCTCTAAAACTAAAAATTACTAAAAACGCAGTTTCTGAAGGGGACTTAAAAGATATTAACCCTCTATTAAATAGTTTCTTTACCTTATGTATGAAAATGGAAAATATTTTATTACGTTTTGTAAATGCACCAATTGGTAGTTCGTTGTTTGTTGTGGCTAGAAAAAATTAAATTAAAAACCCTTTAATTCCAGCTCTGTAACGTGTCTTATACTTTCAACAAACTCGTTTAAGTGGCTAACAAGAATTATTGGACCGGTGTAATTATTAATTGCTTCAGCGATTACAGGAATATGTCTAAAGTTAATGTGGTTTGTAGGCTCATCTAAAATTAAGATTCCAGGTTGTTGCAACATAAATCTTGCGTAACATAATAAACCTTTTTGTCCTTCTGATAATGAACCTATTTTATTGTTGAGCATTGATCCATTTAATAAAAATCTAGCGGCTGTGGAATATACGTTTTGAGCTATTCTTTCCTGTGCCACTTCAAATAAAGATTCAAAAGCTGTTTGGTTAAAATTTAACTCTGAAAAATCTTGGCTGTAATACCCTACTCTTATTTTTGGATTAATATCGGCGGAATCTCCGCTTAAAATATTGCGTAATAAAGTGCTTTTACCAATTCCATTAGGCCCTTTTATTAAAAGTCTATCTCTTTTAACTAATTCTCTTTCAATAGGTTGTTTAATTTTTATTACGTAACCTACATATTCTTGGCATGGAATTGTGAAGTCAGGAATGGTTTGATCCTCTTGGCGCATTTCCACCATTTCCCCTTTATCTTCTTCAATATCTTCTCTAATTCTGCGAGCAAGTCGACTCATTGCAATACTTTTTCCACCAAGTTTATTAACTTTTTCAAATCTTTCTTTAATACTTCGTTGTAAACGTGAATTTACCAAACGGTCTCTCTCAAGTTTTGCCGCGATTTCTTCTAAAACGTCGTAGTAGTTGCCCACAAATTGTTCAACTTTATGAGTGTGAACATCTAAATTTAAAACTCCATCTGTAAAACTATTTAAAAAGTCAGCATCGTGAGAAATTACAATACAAGTTTTTTTATACTCTATTAAAAAGTTAGTTAAATGTTCAATTCCAATTTTATCCAGGTTGTTGGTTGGTTCATCTAGTAATAAAATATCTGGATTTAAAACTAAGGCATACGCTAACAATAGTCGTGCCTTTTGTCCACCTGATAAATGATTAACCTTTTTTTCAAATGGAACTTCCAAATTTACAGTATCCAGCATTTTTTTAATAGTTCCTTCAAAACCGGGTTGTGCGTTTGGTAATGCTGTTTTGAAATAATCTAAAACACTTAGTTCTAGTTTTTCTTTGGGAATCATTTGTTCGGCTATTCCAATGGTGGCGTCATCTTCCAAACTTATTTTTCCACTTTGTGGTTTAAGTTTGCCTAAAAGTAGTTTAAAAATGGTACTTTTTCCCGCTCCATTTTGTCCTATTATCGTTACAATGGAGTTTTTACGCACGGTAAAGTTAACATCATCTAAGATGGTTTTTTTTTCGTCGTAGTCAAAGCAAACCTGATTAAATCTAATTATTACGTTATCTTGAGCCATAAGAGTGTATTTTATCAGGAAAGTGGGTGGAATGCCTAATTTGGATTGTTTATTTTATCTGCTAATATTAACTTATGTTAGACCTGTATTTAAATCAAAGTTGGCTGGAAAAAAGTAGTGAAGGTGCCTTAGAAGAATTTAAATCGGTTTTTGTGGGTATTCTAAATAATTTTCCTGAGGATAGACATACGGAAAAACGTTGGTCTATTTCACAAACGGATGAAACTACTACAGCCCACTTAATTTATGATGCTAATAAAATTGCTTCTTTGATTATAGAAAAAGGAATACTTCATTTTAAATCACTTAGTGAAGAAATGCCCCGTTATGACGATGTTTTATATGCGCTTCGCTATGCGGCTGATAAATTGCTTTTAGCTGTATTTTCTAATGCACACAAAGGAGCTTGTTTACCTCAGAATTATGCACTTTCTCTTGATCATACCTATTTCCAACGAAATAAAGAAGTTAGACAATTTTTTGATCAAAGTGACTTTATCCCACGTTTTGCTCCCGAAGGTATTGAGTATTTTAAAGATGGTAGAAATGCCTTGATGATTTATTCACCTTATTATGTTGAGTCAAAAAAAGATGGCTC
This sequence comes from uncultured Candidatus Saccharibacteria bacterium, assembly GCA_964402525.1. Classification (GTDB taxonomy): domain Bacteria; phylum Patescibacteriota; class WWE3; order UBA101185; family UBA10185; genus CAYOCN01. The sequence continues at coordinate 4,159 of CAYOCN010000022.1, forward strand.
TATACATATTATTAATAACGCTATGTTGGAATTTTTAGTGATAAAAGAAGATCAAAAAATTAGTTCAGAATTTTCTTATAAAATTGCGGATGATATGAATGATTTCGCTAGAAAATATGATTTGGGTATAGTTCCCCGAAGTTTTTATCAAAGTTATGGCTTGGGTACAAAAATTATTAATGATACCTACTTTGATGTTTTTCATATTAATCGTAAGGTTTTTATTGATCCATATGTTTGGGATTTTGATGCGCAACACGATTACAGATTTTATAAAAACGTTGAAAATGGAATGCATTTTATGGATAAGGTACGCGCCGAAGAAACTTTGGATACTGCTTTAAAACGTGTGTTACATGAAGAATTACAAGTTTCCTCTGACTATGTGTGTGCCCGCGTTTGGGGAATTGAGTTTGATCGTGATAAAGAAGGCATTCTTACACCACGTTTAAAAATTAATATTTTTGTTCATGGAATGGTGGAAAAGCAACGAAGTAAAAGTCACGATTGGGTGTCTGTTAAGTAAGCACACTTGTAAAAATAATATGTTAAAAATCTTTGGTACCGGTGCAAAACAAGTCTTGGGAATATAACATGTAACTAACGTGCCAAGTAACTGCTACCAAAGTTTTATTTGTGGTTCCGTTAAACCCTCTTTAAAGGTACTATGCAGTTTCTTTCTTTCAGCTTCCAATGCGTCCCAAGCGTCACCATATTGTTGATCCATTTCTGCTAGTGTTTTTTTGTAGGCATCTATAACCTTTGTTATTTCTAGTTGAATCTCTGTCGTGTTAGGTTCGTCTTGCTCTTTTAATTGTTGCACATCATCCTCCATTTGTTTTGTAGCTAGGGATCCTTTCTCGAGATGTGCGTTTAGAAGTGCGCGACTGCGTTCATTTAGTTCGTTTAATTTTTCACGGTATTCCTCCAGTTTTTGTTGAGGCTGTTCACTAGTTTCCACCTACAATAGTTTCATTACTCATAAAAATAACTCCTTATATAATATATACGTACTTTAATAGTAGATGGTTACTAGTAACGAGTCAACATAAGACAACTTTTATTTGGGCCGAAAAACTTAATGTATAAATTGGTTATCGTTTATTTTTTTTAGGGCTGTTTATTGGGGAAGGAGCTTGAACAGTTTGTTAAAATCTCAGCTTATAAACGACATCTTATGGTTAATACATCTTCAGTCCAGCGCAAACGCGTATGTGGATCATTAACTAAATTTAGGCTATCCCTTAATGATTCTAGTTGAGATTTTAATTTAATGTCACTTTCTGTAAGTTCTGTTTTGTTAAAGTCGTTGATTGCGTGATTAATAAATTCATTTACTGATTCAAATGGAATTGTGTTATTTAAATTACCTACTGCTGTTACAATTCTAAAAAGATCCATTTTAATTGAATTTATAATAAACTGTCTGGCTCTCATATTTCTAAAAACTCTTTAGTTAATTTTTCTAATGTATTTTTACCCAATGCAGGTTTATAGTTGCTCATTGCCATATACTCAATCTCTTTTGTACTAACGCGGTAACCACCTCCGAATAGATTTTCCTGTTTACTTCCACTTTTAATTAAAACTTCCTCGCAATCAATATGGTATTCCCCACCAATTGCTAGTATATTGTTTTCAACATCTATAACGGTTTTAATATAGTCTGCATAAACCTCGCAGGCTTGTTTAAATTGTTCGGGTGTTATTTTCTTATCTAAGATTATTATCATTAGTTCATATTATACATTACTGGTTTACAGGTGTTATTGGCTGTTTATAGGGGAAGAAGCTCGAATTCTTATTCCACTGAAATAACCATACTGTCGTAATCAGTTTCAGCTATATAAATACTACCTATTAAGTGGTTTTCTTCGATAGTTCTTATACCTCCATATGCGAGATCTGGGTCTGCTATTATAAAGGAATTATCTTTATATCCAATAACAGTAACTACATGTGTTCCCGAAACACCTTTTAAAGTGTCCCGCACAGGCTTACCAATATCTAAATTGAAACTATATTTAGTATCACCATTTAGAAATTGGTAACTTACTATCGCAAGGAAAGGACCCTTGCTTAGTATGTTATATAGATAGCTAGGTTTAAAAATAGCATTTTTTATTAATCCACCCGATTTAATATACTGAATGTAACCATCAAATATTAGTTTAAATTCGTTGACCCCGTATGACGGATGCTTTATATAATTGACTCTTTCAGCTAGATATTTTAATAATGACTCCTTATCCTCATAATCCATTGACCTATCAAATATTTGTATATCTGCAACATGAAGCGTTACGACAAAACCCTGATTACTAAGATACGTTGCTATATGTCCTATTGAGGAGCCTAATGAAACACCTTCTGAGTTAATGTATACCGGAACCTCGCGTAGTATATCTTCTTTTGTCTTGGAGATGTTTTTATAATTTAAAAGTTGTAGAACATTCGTCTGAGCGCAATCCTGTAAACCTTGTTCAATTCTATTAATATTGTAAAGAATGGGTTCCATAGTTATATTATACAATACACGCTAGTTCTATTCCCTATTGGATGGCAATTGTTTTATGTTGTTATGAAAGGTAAATTATCTGGCTGGGCACAAAGAACGAAGTTGTAACATTTTGTGACAAAATAAGGGAATATTTTGATGATTTTTGATGTGTTAATATTTGTATTATGGAAAATATTAACCTGGAAGATACACATTTTATTGAATCTATACCACAAGCTCCTCAACTAGTAAAAAAACCAAAAATAATTTTAAGAATACTCTGGCTATTTCTACTTGCTGTGCTTATTGGTATCTCTGCTTTGATAATTATTC
>CAYOCN010000022.1:7001-8146 GCA_964402525.1 uncultured Candidatus Saccharibacteria bacterium
GTTAAGTAAGAAGATTACAATAAATAATTCAACTGAAAAAGATGTTGGTAGTAGTATAGAAACACGTGAAAAAGAATCTCCTTTTAGTGATATAGCAAAAACTACTGTACCAACGCAAACCCCGCCTACTGCTGACTTTGGGAATATAAAAATTCTTAACGTGGCATATTTTCCTGAAAAAAAAGGGATACTTGATACAACAAACGCTATAGCTGACAAATATGGTGAATATAACATGAGTATTGAGCAAGTAAGAGCAAAAGTTAAGTCATTAATACCTCAAGTTATCAAGGTTTTAGAGGATGGTTCAGCTTTTCAAGCTTATAAAAATTTAAACTCAAAACCATTCTTAACATACTCTGAGGTTTCCTACCTAGAGTTTTTAGAAGCTACTCCGCTACTTAATGTGACAAGTGGTGCACTACCTATACCAGACTATATGAAGATTATGGAAAGAATAAATGTTTGTGATTATATAGATAATAAAGGTGTAAAAGAAGTATGGCTTTGGACTTATGGAGGTGCTGGAAAAGGTGGATGGGAATCGAACTTTTCTAGTAAATACGGTGACATCAGCAATAGCGACCAAAATCCTAACGATTTACCACCGTGTTCACACACATACACGGTATATGATTACAATTATGGTAGAAGCGTTTCCGAAGCTGTAGAGGACCATATTCACCAGTACGAAAGGCTATTCAGATACGTTGATAATGAGTTATTTTGGGAAAAGTTTGTAGGTTATTTTCCAGGTGGATGGGACCCAAACAATACTGTAGTTGGTATAAATAGAAGATGTGGCTGGTCCCACTATCCTCCTAATGGTGAAAAAGATTATGATTGGGAAAATAAAACTTATGTTAAAACTGATTGCGAGGATTGGAGACCAGAAGGATACGGAACGACTATAACTATTAATTGTGAAAAATGGAGTTGTTCTTCTGTTAAATTTTTTGAATGGTGGATGCAAAATATACCAGGACAAAACAACCCTTATACATATCAAAATAAAAAAGTAAGGAATTGGTGGGAGTTCGTTGCTAACTTTGACAAAGCTATGGAGAGCAGTAAATCACTTACGTTTTAAAATTTCCTATAACAACAAAAACCTTGGCTGGGGGATAGGGATTCGGTCACCGGTT
>CAYOCN010000023.1:0-1949 GCA_964402525.1 uncultured Candidatus Saccharibacteria bacterium
AGGTGAAAAAGAATTTAAAAAAGCAAAAGGTAAATTTTTGGAAATAAAAGAAAAAGCTGATCCTTATTTAGAAGAAACTCTTCAGACAGCAGAAGAACTTGCCCTAATAGCTGAGCCAAGAATAAAGGAACTTAAGGATCTAGCTGAAAAAAAATACGAAGAAAATAAACCAAGGATTAAAGAAGCAAAAGAAAAAATTGAGGACATGTGGGAAGATACCGAAAAAGCGTTAGAAAAAAACAAAAACAAGGTACTCAAAAAATTCAAAGGTCTTTAGTATATTTCACAATTTAGGATAGAATAAATTTATGGATGATAATGTAACTTCTATAACCCCAAATGATGATACTACCTCAACTGACAACGCTGTAGTAACACCTCAATCCCCGGAAAAACCCGATTTTTTTCCAATACCCCAAATAAAAATAGAAACAGCACCTACACCAGAAATATTAGAAAAAATAGAAACTAAACCACCGGAACAAACATCCTTACCCGAGACTTCGGAAAAAATTCCTACAGAAGAGACACCCCAAAACGCCACGGTACCTGTAGAGGAACCACCAAAAGTAGAAGATAAACGAGATACAGAAAAAGTACAATTACACACATTAGAAACAACAGACAAATTAACAGAAAAAGCAGATAAGGATGAAGAAGAATTTATACAAGGAGTTGTAACCGAAGAACATGTCGATTTTTGATCAATTAAATAATTTCATTTTTATGGGGATCTACATTGGCATAGCAGGTATTGTGGTTACCACCATAATCACGGGAATTAGTGAGTGGCGTCGAAATCTTTACGAAAAACAAAATTCATACAAATTAACTTTTTTTCACGTAAAACTCCCAAAAGACAATGAAATAGAAATTAAATCTGCGGAACACTTGTTTTCTAATTTGTGGGGGTTTAAAAAAACCTTTTGGCAAACTCTTTTTACAACACAGTATCGTATTTCTTTTGAAATTGTAGCTAAAGCAACAGGAATAGGTTTTTATGTTGTAGCGCCTGATGAAATTGCACCACTCGTAGAAAAACAAATAAATGGTGCGTACCCCTCGGCTGAAATAGACATCGTAAACCCCCAGGAAGTTTGGGATAGAGGAAAAATAACTCAAGTAGAAGAAATTAAATTAAAAGGTTCCTCTTTTTATCCAATAAAAGGTTATGAGGATTTAAAAAACGATTCTTTAAGCGCTATAACTTCCGCAATGAGTAAATTAAAAGATAATGAAGTGGTAGCCGTACAATATATTATTGAACCTGCCACAGAAACATGGAGAATGGCAGGAAGAAGATTTATTAACGATATAAAACAAAAGGCATCAAACCCAGATAAAAAAGTAAATATAGATACAGCGTTTTTAGAAGGAATTGAAAAGAAAATAGGATTTCAGGGTTTTTACACTAAAACTAGAATTGTTTCAATTGCAGAAGATGAGTTTTCAGCTAAATCACACATTCAAAACATGTTAAGTGCCTTCGAACAATTTACAGATATTAATTACAATCGTTTTGTTAAACGATCCAAACTACTAGTATCAAAAACAAAGCTAGTTGATGATTTTATTTACAGAAGAATTCACGTAAGAGATTTTTATATACCAATTATGGCAATTCCCATTTATTCGAACACGTCAGTGTTGAATATCGTGGAACTTGCCACCATTTTTCATTTTCCTAATAAAAATATAGAAACACCAAATATATTGTGGCTAGGATCGAGAAGATCGTCGGCGCCAACTAACACCCCAACAGAAGGCTTGTTCTTAGGAAAAAGTGTGTTTAGAGGAGTGGAAAAGAAAATTTACATGAATGAAGATGATAGACCACGTCACTTTTATATTATTGGACAAACCGGAACAGGTAAATCAGAGTTTATGATGTTTATGGCCATGCAAGATATTTTAGCGGGAAACGGCGTGGCTATAATAGATCCTCACGG
>CAYOCN010000023.1:2049-7996 GCA_964402525.1 uncultured Candidatus Saccharibacteria bacterium
AAATTTATACCACAACTTAAAGATCCAATGGTTATTAGATACTGGAAAGATGAAGTGGCCAATACGTCAGCAAATAGAAAAAGCGAAATGTTGGGCTATTTAACTTCAAAACTAGATAAATTTATTACAGATAAGGGAATGCGCTACATAATAGGTCAACCAAAATCCACAATAAACTTTAATAAATTCATGTCTGAAAAGAAAATATTCTTAGCAAAATTGGCAAAAGGTAAAATTGGAGAGGAAAACTCGAATTTCTTGGGATTACTTTTAGTTCCACGAATATTAGCGGCAGCTTTAGCACGACACAAATATATAGAACAAGGCAACAAAGACTTTCCACCTTTTTATTTGTATATCGATGAATTTCAAAACTTTGCCACACCAGAAATTTCTACAATATTATCGGAAGCTCGTAAATATAAACTTAATTTAACAATGGGACACCAGTTTATTGCCCAAGTTCCAGAAGATATTAAAAATGCTATTTTTGGTAATGTAGGTACCATGGCTACCTTTAGAGTAAGTCCCGAAGATGCGGAATATATGGAAAAACAATATGAACCTACCTTCACAAAAAGCGATATTATGAAGCTTCCCGTAGGTAATTGTTATATGAAATTACTTATAAAAGGTTACCCAGCACCTCCTTTTTCAATGTGGATTGATATTAAAGATTTAAACGGATTCAAAAAATACGACAATATGAGAGATAAAGTCATTGAACTATCAAGAACAAAGTATGGTACACCGATTTTAGAAATAGAAAACTTTATAAATGAACGATCCGGATTTAAAGAGGAACCCAAATTACCAGATCTTCCTGATTTTGCAAAGAATGGAATACCTTTTTAAGCAAAAATTATACTATAATATAACTAATGTTTTCACTACCTTTTTTTAAAAAACATAAAGAATCTAATAAATTTCTAACTCTTGAAATTAACTCCGACAGTGTACGGGTAATTGCTTTTTATGCAGAAGAAACAACCTGTAAAGTAGTTGGGTATGGTGAAGGAACTTTAGAAGAAGGAGCGGTACGCTCTGGAAAAATAGTAGATAGAGATAAAGTGGAAGAAGGAATAAGAAATGCCGTTGAAAAAGCCACATCCGATAGCGAAGAAACTATAGATAATGTAATCGTAGGAGTCGCGGAAGATAACTGTATAGGAATAACCACAACAATAAGGTCAAAAAGAGCTACTAAGGATGTAATAAAACAGGAAGAAATAAAAGATATTGAAGAAAGATCCATTCAAGCAGCATTTAATCAAGCTCAAAGTGAGTATATGACAATAAAAGGTACCTTTGATGAGGAAATAGAAATTATTACGTCCTCAAATGTATATACAAAAATAGATGAAAAAAAGACTACAGCTCTAGTTGGAGAAAAAGCACATGTAATTGAAATAGCCACCTTCAATGCCTTTACACCAGAAAAACATTTAAAAGATATTCAAAGTATTTGTAAAAACACCAAGTTAAACCTTATAGCAGTAGGACCAAAGTTTTATTCTTTAACACAGTGTATTAAAACAACAGATTTAGAAAAAAATGACTTTGTTTTGATAGAAATTGGGACAGATACCACAAATGTAGCCATAATTTTTGGTGGAGGCATTGTAGCAACCAAATGTTTAGAACTTGGGTACAATCAATTTGTACAAACCATAAGTAATAAAATGGGATTAACTTCACGAGAATCAGATAAAGTGTTAGCCTCCTATTGCTCAGGAAAATTAACGGAAGAAGAATCCGTTGTAGTACAAAAATGCATAATGGACGGACTTGATATTTGGATAGAAGGTGTGGAATTAATGTTTAATGAATTTACAGAAGTAAAAACATTTGCACCAAAAGTTTATGTAACAGGCAAGGGTGCTACAATACCAGACGTAATGACGTATCTAAAAGATAAACCGTGGGCAAGATCAATTCCATTTAAAGATTTACCGGAAATACAAAAACTGGAATTCACGGATATTCAAAAGATCACAGATTCCACTGGTAAAATCAACACCACGGCGTGGCTTCCCTTAACAACGCTTTCAATAATATATTTGGAGATACAAAAATGACAAAAGTAGAATTAGAAATATACGATAATGCAGTAGAATGCCTAAACAAATGTGCCAACATAAAGGATAGTGGTATAGAAATAGTTATTCCAGTAGGATCTGTTCTTTTTGAAAACGTCCTTAATTTAAAATTAATAAAAAGTTATTTAGGAAAAAATAGTATAACTGCTAATTTTTCTACAGAAGATGTAGAGGGTCAAAATATTATAGAACTGGCTGAAAACGGTGAGATATCCGAAATGAAAACATCAGGAATGGGAGAAGAAACTATAGGAAAACAATCCTCAAAACCATTAAAATTACCAAATATAAAAAACATGATTAAACTACCAAAACTACAATTTAAACTAGCTGGGTTACCTACTATTGTAGGAGGGATTATTGTTTTAGCATTGATACTAGGTTTTGTATTTTTACAAAAAACTCACAAAGCATACGTAAAAATAATTGTTAATTCACAACCTTTAACACGAAGTATTACCTTAAAAGTTAAAAAAGACGTGGTAACTGATACAGAACAAAAAATATTAAAAGGAACTGCAGTAGACACCACATATGAAGGAACTTTAGCAATTGATACCACAGGAACAAAAGAAGTGGGAGATAAAGCAAAAGGAGAAGTAATAATCTATAACAAAACTACAACTGAAAAAACTTTTAAAAAAGGAACTGTGTTGGAATACAAAGGTGGAATCACCTTTACACTAGATGAAGAAGTAACTGTGGTAGCTAGAACAGAAGATCTTGTACCAACTCCTCCTACGGTTACATACGGAGAAAAAAATGTGAAAGTAACAGCTGTTACCTTTGGAAAAGAATCAAATATAGAAAAAGATGTATCAATAGAATTCGATGATTACAAAAAGGATGATTATAGTGCAAAAGCCAAATCTGACTTTAGTGGTGGAACCACCAAAACAGTTAAAGTGGTGGCCGCTGCCGACACCAAAACCTTAAGTGAAAACTTACAAAAGTTAAATCAAGAAGAAATACAAAAGGCACTTGATCGAAAATCAATAGGAAATCAGAAATTTATAAAAGGATCTGAAAAACTAACCATAACAAAAGAAAGTTATAGTAATAAAGAAGCGGAAGAAGCAACGAAACTAACATTGGTACAAGCAGTTTCTGCAACAGGACTTTCCTACTCAAACATGGAACTAAATAGCTTAATGGACAAACTCACTCAAAATTTAGTACCAGAAGGATATGTGATCTCCACAAAAGATAAGGAAATAAAAGTTGAGGTGTTGGGACAATCGACAAATTCAGTTTTAACAACGTTAGAAGCAGATATTCAAATAACTTTAAAAACATACGTGGTACCGAGTATAAACGAAGAAAATCTTAAAAAGGAATTGGGCGGAAAAAATACGGCAGAAGCACAAAAAATAATTGGAGGAATTAAAAATATTAAAACGTATGAATTTAAGTTAGTACCGGCTTTTTCCTTACTAAATAAAGTTCCTACAGATCCCACAAAAATAGAACTAACTATAGAAAAGGAGTAACAATAATGGCAAAAACATTATCGGAAGAAATGTTATTAGGAATAGATTATGGAGAAACCAACATTGGATTGGCTTTTGGAAGAAATGGCCTTGTAATGCCCACAAAAGTTGTTTCTGGAAAAAACTCGTTAAATGCGATACAAGAGATCATTAGATTACTAATGGGAAATGATGTGGATAGAATCGTTATAGGATTACCTACAACAGGGGAAGGAAAAGAAACAGCGCAATCAAAAAAAGTAAGAGTTTTTGCAAAACTATTGAAAACATATTCGAAAAAGCCTGTGGAATTTTTTTCAGAGTTTATGACCACAAAAGAAGCAAACAGTGAAAACCGAGAAAAGAAATTAACAAAAACCAAAAAAAGTGCTACCGATCATTTAGCCGCAGCACTTATCTTGAAAAGATTTTATCAGGAGCATAATCTGTAATATATGTATAAAAATTATTTTGAAAATAAAAAAGCAATTCTGTTTGATTTAGATGGAACTCTTGTGGATACCACATTTTTATGGAGGACTGCAATAAATAATATCCTCAACAAAATGGGCGTAACTAATATAAGTGCCGAATTATATTTTGTTAAAGGGGAACCCATAGATAGCACATGGGAAAGTATAATAAATAAAGGTCACGCTACAGTATCGGCACCAATACCAGATTTAGTTCAGTACACGCACAATGAATACATTGAACTAATAAAAAATTCAAGTATAGAACCATTTGCGGGATTTTGGGAATTGGCAGCAGAACTAAAAGCGGAAAAAAAATTAAAACTAGCGCTTGTAACAAATACAACTAGAAGTGTAACAACAGCAGTTTTAGAAAAACTTGAAACAGGAGAAACTTTTGATTTTGTAATATGTGGGAATGACGTTACAAAGAAAAAACCAAATCCCGAAATTTATTTAAAAACAGCCACACACTTTGGAGTGACTCCTTTAGAATGTTTAGTGTTTGAAGATTCACCAACAGGAGTGGCAGCAGCCATTGCCGCCAAAATGGATACTATTGTTATATGGAATAACGAAACTCCAAAAGAATATTATACAAAAGGTGTAGTAGACTTTATGGAAGATTTCTCTACCTTACCCGGAAACCTAGATACTACTTACGGGGAAGATGTTCAAAATAAACTAATTAATCTTGGAAATATATTGGTTAAACAAAATGAAAAAGATAAGCAAAAAAAATAAAGTTTTATTAATTGCGCTAACATTACTTTTATTATTAAGCATCAAAACAAACGCACAAGACTTGGAAAGTACCAGCTTTAAAATAAAGGGTGATCTAGTGGCAACTCCCGGAAATGACGCTACATCAACCAATTTTAAAATGAATGGGGATATGAATCCTTTTTCAGATCCAAGTGTATCAACAAGTTACAAACTAAACGGCGGCTATAACCCCAGATTACAGGCAAATAAACCAACCGCCCCAACACTTTCAAATTCCAGTAATTACTACGATAGACTTCAAATAAGTATAAATGCTTCAGAAAACCCCACAGACACTTTATATGCTGTAGCAGTGAGCACCGATGACTGGGCAACATATAAATATTTACAAGCAGGCGGAACTTTGGGAAACACGCTGACAATTACAGATTATAAATTGTATGCAGATTTAAATAATAGTTATATCCTCGGGCTTTTTCCTGCCACTGGATATAAAGCACGAGTTAAAGCGTTAAGTGGGGATTTTACAGAAACAGGATATAGTGAATCTTCCGCAGAAGTTAAAACTGAAGTACCAAACATAACATTAGATATTTCAAGTGACCTCTCTGATTTGGGTACATTATCAGCCTCTGTAGTGGCTACAGGAAATCCAACCACTACTCTTACAGTAAACACCAATACAATAAACGGGTTTACATCCTTTATAAAAGGGGTGGGTAATGGTGCGGCTGGAGGATTGTACAACGGTGCAACTTTAATTTCCTCTGCAGACGCCACATTATCTGCAGGAACAGAAGGGTATGGTGCACAAGCTAGTTCTGCAACAGCAACCATAGACAGCAAATATAATAAAACAGGTAATGACGTGGGGGAAATAGATATTACAAACAACACCTTAGGGAGTAAAACAGGAACCGCTACAAATAATACTATTGTAGTTACCTATAAAGCAGCAGTATCGGGAACAACCACACCGGGATCATACAGGGATACTGTTTACTATACCATTAGCCCAAGTCTTTAATCTTTAACCGTTTTTAGTTTATAATCCACCATTGAACTTCCAAATCTTCAGTTAAAGGATAATCAATTTCTATTCTAACTAAACCTTTATTTGGTATACGAGCAGCAATTTTCACAGGTTTAAGAGGTGTAACAAAGATTAAAGAACCTTCCG
>CAYOCN010000024.1:0-7920 GCA_964402525.1 uncultured Candidatus Saccharibacteria bacterium
CCTTTTATTTGTATAGATGAGTTAAATATTAGAAAAGGAGTTAGACATGAACACAATATCCAGTGGAGTAAATTCCACAATGAAGTATCAGGCGTACAGATCCGCATCTGGTGTAGCAGAGGACATCCAAAATGCTCCTGAACGGGTGAAAGAAAACACCCAAGATATCGTAGAAGCTGGTCATGAAATGGGTAGAACCGCCAGGATGAGACAAACTGGAAAGGAAACACCATATATAACGGATAGTGGTCTTAACCAGCGCGCAGAAGCAATGGCTCGTGATTTGGGCGTAGATATACCAGCCACGACCGGCACCCACAAGGGAACCGCTCTAAAAGCTTATGCTTCACAGCGCTAAAAACGTTATTAGGAAAGGAAATAGACTTAAAAAGCCATTGAAGACTTTATGTTTTTGGTGGCTTTTTTGTTTTTTGGAAATAATTAAAAAAGAGTGGGGCGTGACACATAAAACTAGTTTATTATGCGTCACGCCAGGAGAAAAAATCTTAGACGGAGACCTCATCGGAAGTTCCCACATTGGGAAGATTTCGAATCTTAATCATCTTACCTTCCTTGCAGAAGTTAATGAATTCCCCTAAAGCATCATGTTGCACTCCATAAGACAGAGTGTTACCTGATGGTAAGGTTATTTTAACTTCATCTCTACTTCTCCGAGCCATAAGTAAGAGTGTACTACCTACTAGGGAAGGAAGGATTAGATCAGAAACACACGCCATCTGGGAACTTTCATCAAAATTCGACATTGCTACTCTCCTCTTAGAAAAACATAAATTGAAAAACGGATCCGATGGGAGTATTCTACTCCCAAACCACCCCATTTTGCAAGTTAGGACAACTTTAAACATTGACAAACACCATAAATAAATATATAAACTCTAGGCTAGACAAGTACAAAGTAACAAACTAAAATAAACAATATATGGCAGTACCTAAAAGAAAACATTCTAAAAGCCGCTCAAGAATAGACCGACATGGCCGTAATCTCGACAAAAAGGTCACTCAAGGAGTTCCAACTAAAGATGGAAAAGGCGTTAAAAGAGCTCATGTGGAAGAAGTTTTAAAGATCTAATATAAAACATGAAATCCCTATCTGACCCAAGACATAATGCACGAAAATTAGCGTTGTCTTCGATATTCTGTTGGATGTTTAATGAACCAGATACTGAATCATGCGTTAATGTTTCACGAGAATTATTAGAAAGTACTGAAACCGACGAAGATTTAGTTAAACTACTAATTTCCGGCGTAGAAACAAACATTTTAGAAATTGACAAAATAATAGAAGAAGCCGCCCCAGAGTGGCCACTTGATAAAATATCCAAAATCGACCTAGTCATTCTTAGAATCGCTATATTTGAGGTTGTATATGGAACAAAAACCCCCACTAAAGTAGCCATCGATGAAGCTGTTGAACTAGCTAAAGAGTTTGGAAATGAAACCTCAAGTAAATTTGTAAATGGAGTTTTAGGTACAGTGGTAGAAAAGTACCATAAAGAGGAAAAGAAAGAAGAAAAGGAGCAATAAAATGAGTGCATATTTAAATAAAATTAAAAAAGTAATTGTTACCGTCACAGGAATTGATCCTGACGAAATAACAGAAGAGTCCTATTTTGAAGACGACCTTAATATTGGTGAAATGGAACTTGTAGATATTTTAACCGAATTAGAGGAAGAATTTCAGGTTGACCTTGTGGGTGAAAAAGATAATATAAAAACTATTGAGGATATTATTGATCTTCTTGTAGAAGAAATAGAATAATATACACGTATGTCGTTTGATTTTAAAAAAGCTACAGAAATATTAAAAACCGAATTAACTAACGAAACACTATTTAAAACAGCGTTTACTCATAGATCTTATCTAAACGAACACTCCGAATATGAAAATCCATCTAACGAACGCTTAGAGTTTTTAGGTGATGCAGTTTTACAACTACTATCTTCAGAATATTTATATAGCAAATACACCACATCTCCAGAAGGTGACTTAACAAACTACCGATCAGCCGTAGTATGTACCCAATCAATTGGAGCCGAAGCCAAACGTTTAAACTATGGCGACTTACTTTTATTATCAAACGGCGAAGAATCAACGGGTGGTCGAGATAGAGAATACATACTAGCTAACACATTTGAAGCAGTTTTGGGCGCTCTATACCTAGAAAAAGGTATTGAGGTATGTAAAGAATTTGTAACACGTGAACTATTTTATAAAGTAGAAGGTATTGTTAATAATCAAGAATACAAAGATTCTAAATCAAAATTTCAAGAAGTGGCTCAAGAAAAAACCGGAGTAACACCAATATACCAAGTGGTGGATTCATGGGGACCTGACCACGAAAAAACTTTTAAAGTAACTGTTTTTTTAGGCAGTAAAGAGTGGGGAACAGGTGAAGGAAAAAGTAAACAAAAAGCCGAACAACATGCCGCCGAAAATGCTTTAGAGAGGATCAAAGAAAGCTAGACACAAATTGACGTTTCTGCTAAAATGACCACGTTATGTCGATATCAATAAGATTAGCAAAATTTGGAAAGAAACACGCACCATCCTATAGAATAGTGGTTGCAAATACCAGAACTAAAAGAAATGGTATGTTTTTAGATACATTAGGTCACTATAATCCATCTGAAAAACCAGTTAAACTTGAAATTAACAACGAAAAACTTTTAGATTGGAAAAGTAAAGGTGCCTTAATTACAGACGCAGTTTCAAAGTTAGTTGCAGGTACGTACGAATACAAAAAATACGAACCTAAAAAGACAAAATAATGAAAGAATTTCTAGAGTTTTTAATAACTCAAATAATATCCAAACCAGAAGAGTTTAAAATCGAAGAAGTCATTGAAGGTAATGAATACACTTATCACATTACAGTTGCTCAAGAAGATATGGGCGCAGTAATTGGAAAAGAAGGTAAAACAATTAAAAGCATTCGTGAATTAGCTATTACAAAAGCTATTAAAGATAAAATAAAAGTAAACGTTCATTTAGTAGAAATCGAACAACAACTTTAAAACTCATAATGATAACATTTGATGTTATAACTTTATTTCCCAATCTTTTTAAAGAACACCTAGAAAATTTACCTTTTAAACGAGCAATTGAAAAAGGTCTAATAAACGTAAATCTCACCAATCTTAGGGATTTTGCCATTGATAAGCGCGGTACCGTTGATGACACTCCCTATGGCGGTGGAGTAGGAATGATTTTACGCATTGAACCGGTATACAATGCCCTCCAAAGCATTAATAATAAACAACGCGTGGTATTACTATCCCCAAAAGGCGAAAAATTCACTCAGAAAAAAGCCCACGAATTATCCAACTGTGAAGAAATAACCTTTGTATGTGGTCGCTACGAAGGAATTGATGCCAGAATAGAGAAGTACGTCACAGATATTATTTCCATTGGGGATTACGTGGTATCCGGTGGAGAATTACCAACGCTAGTGATTATGGAAAGTATTACCCGCCTAATCCCCGGAGTTTTAGAAAAAGAAGACGCGGCTGGAATAGAGTCATTTAGTGAAAAATTAGATGAAAAACTTGAATATCCACAATACACTAGACCAGAAGAATTTAAGGGAGAAAAAGTTCCAGAAATACTTTTATCAGGAAATCACAAAGAAATAGAAAAGTGGCGTAATAAAAATACTACTGAGTAGGTGTTGGGGTTTCCACCGGAGTAACAACTTCCTGAGCAGCAGCTTCGGCTGCAGCTTTTTTAGCATCTTCAGCTTGCTGTTTTTCTAAAGCAGCCATAGCAGCTTCTTCTTCTATTTTTGCAGGATCGTAAAAAGTCATACCCTTTATTTGAGTCATAAAGCTAGTGAAATCAGAAGATCTTATATCCAAATTAACTGGTTCATCGGTAACAGGGGTGGATTCCACATATAAATATGGGGAAGATAAAACAATGTTAAAAACTAAAGTGGAAGTAACTTTTGGATCCACAGAATATCTAATTGTTTTAACTGAAACAAATCGTGCGGTTTTTTCTACGGAATCTAAAAAGGATAACATTTGAGTGTAAACACCTTCAGCACCTAAAGAAACATTAACATTATCATATCCCTGTATTTCAGGATCATTCTGTTCCACAGCATAAGTTAAACGATTAACATTTAAACCAGCGTTTTTAGCTAAATAACTAATTTGACTAAGTAAGCCAGGAACAGCTTGTTCAGAAACTAAAGCCTTGTTTACTAAAAGGGAATCTTCATCTAAAACATTTTTATAATCAACTAAGCCATTAAGGTTTGAAGTTTTTGTTTCCAAACTCTGGCGCAATGTTCGAGTTTTAACCAAGTTCTCTTGAACTTGAGGTCGCGAGGTAAGTGTAGGATAAATAACAATTAAGAGCAAAGCCACTGAAGCGGAAAAGCAAATGATAGGAACCAAAAAATTCAAAACAGCATCTTTTAATTTGGACGTATCAATATGAAAACTATTTAAATTTAATGAGTTCTTTAGTTTTTCGTTCATTTTTTTAACCCCTTTGTATCAATTTCAACTTTCATAGAAAAATCAATGGAACCTTCACGTTTACCAAGACTAACGGAAGTTAAAGTAACTGATTTAAATAAGCCTTCTATATTAGAACTACCTTGAAAATTTTTATCTAGCAAGTTGTTCATAAAAGCAGCAACAGAAATATAGTTATCGCTATTACCCGAAATAATTAAGGTATTTTCTTTTAAACCTAAATCAGTTAACAAAACACCTGAAGGTCTTCTAATGTTTAATTCTTTCATTAAAGTTGAAAAATAAATTCTGGATTCAAATAAACCTTTAAGAACAGTATATTTTTTAAAGAGGTTTCGAGATATAACTTCTGTAGTAGCCATTGCTTTGATGGAATTTCTATAAGATTCCACTTTATCTGTTTCATCTTTCAATTCTTTATTTAAAGAAAGTGACATGGAAATTACAATGACGGAAGCAATTCCAATACCCACCAATAAAACAATGGAAAAAACAGTGCTTAAATTAACTAAACGTGTTTTTCTTTGTTCTACTACTTCTTGTTGTGGTATAAGGTTTATGCTTTGAGACATAGTAAATCCTTTAAATTTCCTTTAATGCCAAACCCACTGCAGTTGAATACATAGGGGCATTTTCCGTTAAAGAAGTAACGCGAGATGGAACCATTTTTGGACTAAACACAAGATTACCAAGGGGATTTCCTAATTCAACTTCAAAATCTATATTATCTATAAGGTAACGAATAAGTTCTGGCATACGGGCAGTACCACCGGCTACTACTATACGTTTTATGTTAGCACCCGTATTACTGTTTGTGAAGAAAATACTGGCGCGTTTAACTTCCATAATAATTTGATCAATAATTGGTTTTATTATGTCGGCAATTTTTCCATCAAAATGTGTGGGATCTAAACCATAAACTTTTTTGTATTCATCGGCCTGTATGTAATCAAGTTTTAAACTTTGTTGAATAGCTTTTGTTATTACGTCACCACCCATAGGAATGGTTCTAGTAAAGCGCACGTAGCCACCATAAACAACAACAATAAGAGTAGTGTTATATCCAATATTTAAAATTACAGTACCATTAGCATCTGCAGCAGCATCACCTAAAGCACGACCAATTGCTAAAGTTTCGGGTTCAATGCCGGCAGGTTTTAAACCAGCTCTTTTAACAATTTCTACAAAATCATTAACTTTTTTATTTTTGGCGGCAACAATTTGAACATTTACTTTGCGCACATCCTCCATAACCTCATCGAGTTTTTGATAGGAAAGTGTAACTTGATCAAGGGGAAGTGGAATATATTTTTCGGCTTCGTATTTAATAGCAGTAGCAATATCTTTATCGTTCATAGCAGGAACTTTTATAATACGCATAAAAACACTGCTTTCTTCTAAACCCATAACAACATTTTGTGTACTAAATCCTGTTTCTTGAAAAAAGTCGCGAAGAGAAGAGGCATACAAATCAATGTCTTCAGCTTCACCAGAATTAATATTTAACTTGGGATTTTCGTAAGAACCAAATCGATTAATGACATCTTCTTTTCTACCTCTTTCGAGTTCGATGGCTCTAAAACTATGTTGTCCTAAATCTAATCCTACTATGGGCATTAATATTTATGTTACATCATCAACTTTAATTAGACAATGTTTCTGAACTTATATTTTGATTAATAGAATAGTCAAATAACGAGACCACAGCCTTGTTTTTTTTCACCACTGTAACTTTTTTAATGGTATCTTTAAATGTTCCAGTTGCTTCAATTAAAATACCTTGGCCGGGAAGTGACTTGCTAGTAGCAGGTAATATAAAACATTCAGTGTCAGCACCAAAAGGCTTTAATCGTAATAAAACTGGAGTTTTTTGAGCAGTAACTCTAAAACAACTTGTATAACCACTTTGAGAAACTGAATTGGAAAAACCATTACTTAAAGTGGCTCCAAAAGAATTAACCGCATACGAATCAGCTTTGTAATTAGTGGAATCTTTATAAACATACATTCCATACATAGAAACTGGTTCATTCCAGCACACATCAACATAAGAATCATTGCTATAAGTATCTAAAGTAATTTGAGAAAATTCATTTGCTTTTAAATTTAGCGCATAAGCACCTGTGGAATTACCCAACAAACTTAGCGCAACACTAGCAGTGGCACCATCAGGAAAGGATAGGGTACAAGCAGTACCACAATTAGAATATTTAATATAATCTTTTAGGGTGGTATCGGGCATCATTAAAGTTTTTTCTGCAGCCGCTTCAGCGGCAAATAACGCTTTAGCTGAATTATCGGAACGAGTAAAAGTTCGTAAACTTTCAACAAAACGGGTGGAAACTGCAATACCAACGGATAACGCCAATACCATTAAAGAAACCATTACCACTAAAATTTGTCCTTGTTGATTTAATTTTTTCATAAAATACTAATTTACCTGTCGTGTAACCGAATAAGTATTTCTAATAACCACAACGTCACTAACATTTAAACTACCTTCATAGTCTTTTTTTGGATTAAGTTGAGATTGAGTAAAACGCATATTATAACTTACAACCATAGGAGAACTAATGGACACTGTAAAACAACTAGTATCAGGATCGGAACCTGTACAAGTGACATTAACACCTCCCATATTATTTAAACCAGCATCTGTTAATTCAATACCATCACCAGGAATAGCAAATGGGGGAGTTACATCAACAGCACGATATAACTTACCAACAGAAAAACCATTTTGAGTTGATGCTTTAAAATAATAAGTAACATACTGATCCTCCCTATTTCTTAAAGTAATCCAGTTTGTAGCCATTTCGGTAGCACCAGAAACAGCAGTGGTAACATCAGGATTAGAAATTAACACCGCATTTTTTAATTCTTTTTGAATTTTTAGTGAAACAAAATTTGATTGTTGTTCTATTTCATTTAATACCTGAGTTTTTGTGTAACCACGAGTTAAAGAAATTAAAATATCACTTGTAATACCAATTGAAAGTGCTGTTAAAGCGATAACCATTAAAAGTTCTATTAAGGTAAATCCTTGATTTTTTGGGGTATGAATGTTTGTCATTTTTGTTGCCAATTGGTTAAATTTGTATATAAATACGTGGTTTTAATACTGGAAGCATTAGTTTTTGGACCGTCATACCAAAGTGCCTTAGCTGTAATTTTTACAACATTTTCATTAGTCGCATCGGTCTCCACACCAAAAGAAATTTGAACTTCTTCCAAGGTATTCTCCTTAAGAATATTGGCACGTCTATTTAACTGCAAAGTAGGAGAAATATAACAAGGGTTCGAAACCACATTACAACCATCAATTGTCGCTTTAAAATCAACCCAAGAAGATTTATCTCGGTAAGCTCTAACAAGTTCCATTTGAGAGTTGGCATACTTAGAACCTTCCAACAAC
>CAYOCN010000025.1:0-7776 GCA_964402525.1 uncultured Candidatus Saccharibacteria bacterium
CCTTATTTATTAATATTGAAAGATCCTGAGTTGTTTTGTTTTCAAATTCAGAAACTACTCGATGGGTACCTTGGGTGTGTTCCAGAAGTTTTTCGGTTAGTAAGTAAAATGAATCAACTGTTATTTCCCCTACTTTGACGCCTTTTATATACAAATGAGTTTCGTGTTCGGATTTTCTCATTTCAAATGTGGTTATTTCTAAGTTTTGTAATAATCCTGCAAATAATTTTTTAAGTTCGTTGGAATTTTTAGCAACATCTAAATTCTCATTTTTATAGATTATTTGTACAACTCTATTTTCTTTGTATTCCTTTGTGGTTTTTTCGTAAACTTTTCCCACTTCAAAAATTCCTATTTCTGTTATTTTGTGTTTTTTATAACCTTCTGTAATTGAGTTCAATGTTTGATATATATTTGTACGTAGTGCACTTTTATCAAAGGTTAAAGCGTTTTGTAATACAATTTGATTTTCTAGTGTTTCATCTTTTTCCATCATAGGATCTGTTATGTGTTCATGAAGTCCCATGTTGGTTAAAATATCTCTTAGTTTATCTTCAAACTTATATATTGCTGGTGTTATTTCTTTTGGAGGGGCTGCTTGAATTAAACTACTTGGAATATTTTTGTAGTTACTTATTCTCAAAATATCTGCCACAATATCATCCTCTACTTCAACGTCGGTTCTAAAGTATGGAACTTCAATTTCCATTTCTACTTCCATATTACTGCGTTTTTCTTTTAAAACCGTATATTCTAAATTTTTTAGAATTCGTTTTACACTAGATATTTCAAATGTCATTCCACTTAATTTTTCTAATCTACTCATTCTAAAGTTTAATTTTTTTAGTGGTATTTGTTTTGGGTACCAGTCAACGTTTTCGTAATATTCTCCGCCTGCTAATTCTAATATTAATTTTGTGGCGCGCTGAATTGCTACCTTGGTTAAATGTGGATGTAAAAATTTGTCACCACGTAAAACTGTTTCATTTTGAATTTTTAATTTTCGTGAGGATTTTCTAATGGAAACTTGGTTATAATTTCCGGCGTCTAAAACAATATCTTTAGTTGTTTCATCTACACCTGTGGTTTTACCACCAACAATGCCACCTATAACAGTTGCTTTATTGTTTTGAGTTAAAACAAAAATCTCAGGATCAAGCTCTACCACTTCGCCGAGTAAAGTGGTAATTTTTTCGCCTTTTTTAGCTTTTCTTATTACAATTTCTTGTTTTTCTAGTTTAGCTAAATCTTGTGCGTGTAAAGGTTGCCCATATTCAACCATTACATAGTTTGTAATATCTACTATGTTGTTGATGGAGGGCATTCCGTATAGGCTTAAAGCTTTTTTAAGCCATGCTGGAGACTCTTTTACCTTAATTCCTCTAAAGACACGGGTGTTGAATCTATGAACCACATCGGGGCACTCAACTTTAATTTCAACCATTTGGTTTTTAGCGGGTTTTTTACCCTTTTTGGTATAACTTTCGGGGTAAGTTAGTTTTATGTTTTCAAATGCGGCCAAATCACGGGCACAACCCATAATAGAAAGCCAGTCGGCGCGGTCCATACGGTGTTCAAGGTCTAATACTAAATCTTTTTCGGCAACACCTTTTTCAATTGGTTTATCCAACATCAAACCTAAAGCTGTAAATGATTCGGCAATTTCTTTAGGTGTTTTATCAATGGTTACGTAGTTTTTAAGCCATTCTAAAGGTATTCTCATTTTTATTTGTAGGCAATGCCCTCTCCATACAACTTTCTAATATCATCAATTCCAAACTTTTGCATAACTAAGCGGTCTAATCCCATTCCAAATGCAAATCCTGTGTAAACTTCTGGATCTATTCCGCACATTTTTAAAGTGTTGTAATGAATCATTCCTGATCCCAACACTTCAATCCATCCTCTATGTTTACAAATAGAACAACCGGCACCTTTACAAAATCTGCATTGAATATCTGTTCCCATACCGGGAGACACTTCTGGATAGTATTTATATCTAAAGCGTAATATCACATCCTCGCCAAATAAAAATTTGTGGAATAGTTCAAGTGTGGATTTTAAATGTTGAATGGTTATTCCCTTATCAACAACCACGCCTTGATATTGATGGAAAAATGCGCCGTTGGTTTTACTTACTGTTTCGTTTCTAAAGCTTTTACCTGGGGTTACAACGCGAATTGGTGGTTTGTAGTTTGTTAGTATTCGTGATTCCACTGATGATGTGTGTGTGCGTAATAATATATTTGGTTCTTCAATAAATAATGAATCTTGCAAATCGGTAGCGGGATGACCTTCGGGTAAATTTAATTTTCTAAAGTTAAATTCGGCGGTTTCAATTTCTGGTCCTTCTGCAATTGAAAAACCATAATATCTAAAAAACTCATTCATTTCTCTAATGACTTGGGTTGTTGGGTGTAGCATTCCTGATTTTTTTGGTGGTAATGGATATGTTAAGTCTATTAGCGGATCTTTGAATTTGTTTGCTTCTTGTGTTTGTTTTAGTTCTACAATTTTTGATTCAATATCATTTTTTAATTGGTTTAATGCAGGAGCAATTACTTTTTTTTCTTCGGGTGTGAATTTGGGAATTTCTTTTAAAGCCAGTGTGATTATTCCTTGTTTTTTGGAAAAATATTTTAAATACAAAGTATCTAAATCTTGAATGTTTTTAATGTCTTCTTGAAATTGTTTACTTATTTTTTCCAGTTGCAAATCCACATGATGATTTTATCATACTTGTGTTTTGTTGTTGCCTATTTTTCGGGTCGTGCCTGTGTCCACATTATTGTATTTGTAAGTGCCTCAGGTCTTCCATTATCTATACTCCATTTTTTCATGATAGCTTGGTAACCTGGATTGTTGCTATTTGGGTTTTTTGTTGATATGTCAACCCAACTAATTGATCCATTACCTCTGATTTCAAATCCGCTTAATTGTGCTAGTTGGTAGTCTAGTGCGTTTGGTGAAACATTAATCATTATAGACATTCCACCTTTAATTTCTTCTCTACTTACACTTGCTACTTGTGCACCTTTATCTTCTTGGTTTTTTAAACTCATAATAGCAGAATTAGCCTGTGTAGGTACCATGTCTATTATAAATGTTCCTCCGTCTCCTTTTTGTAACATCTCTAATACTCCTGGTATTTCTGTTAGAGATTTTATATCTTTTCCTGTATTTATCTCTTTTTTATCCAACACATTTATTCTTATATCTTCTATTATTTGTTTTTGTGCTTCTACCTTTTGTCTTGATTCCACATTATTTATCCTTGAAGGATCCCTTAAGGTTGTTAGATCCACAATTGATGCCTTTAAATCAATTCCTGTTATTTCTAGGCTTTCAACTCCTGCATTTCCTTCTGTTAAATTTACTCCTTTTATTACAGGTTCGACTTTTAAAGCACCTATTATGTTTTTTATGCTTTTGTATTTTGCAACTTCTGCAGCAGCAGGTTTCTCAATAGCAACAGCAGCTTTTATAATGGTTGCTGTTTGTGGAGCTAAAGATGATATTTGTTCTGGTGCAGGTGCTGAAATTGCAGGTATATTTGATTGTCTTTCCATAGCTCTGGCTTGTAATGTGGCGGCACCACCACCCAACATACTCTGTGCAATAGCTGCAGTACCTATAGTAAGTGTGGCAGCTGAAAATGCTGCTTTGGCCCAATGTTTTTCAATAGCTTTTCTTGTGTTTTTTCCTATAGTATAAGCGTTGTTCTCCATTTCTTCTTTATATTTTTGAAGATTCTCTTTGGCGTGTACTAACATTTCTGAGAAAATGCTTAATGGATTTTTGTTTTGTTCTTCGTTGCGTCCAAAATCTTTTATTTCCTTTTCTAATCTAGCACTTTTTATAGCAGCTACTTTGTTATCTACTGCTTCTATTTGTTGCTGAGTTGGTGTTGACTCGAAGGGTGATGCCATATATTAATTTCCTTTACCCATGTAACTTTGTACTAAGGGTTCCATAGCTTCTTTTAGTTTTGCTTGTAACAAATCATCAAATGAGGGTATTTTATTGTATATAAATTGGGTTATTTCTTCTTCGTTATTCTCGTTACTGCTTATGGTATAAAAAGTTTTTCTGTCTTCTTCGCTTAAATTATCTAATACGCATGTCAGGATGCTTGTATCGATAAATTCATTTATTTTATCTGAATTTTCATCCCCTAAGGTTTCTTTTAATACTACACTTATATCATTAATCCAATCTTTTTTTAACATATGGATTAATTATATAGAGGTTTTATATATGAAACAACTATTATTTGCTTAAGGATTTTTTAGCGGTTTCTACTATCTTAACAAAGGAGTTGTTATCAGCAATTGCCATTTCAGAAAGCATTTTTCTGTTAACATCTATGTTTGATTTTTTAAGACCGTTCATAAATCTGCTGTAGTTTATTCCAAGATTTGATAAAGCACCGCTTAATCTTGTAATCCAAAGTTTTCTAATATCTCTTCGTCTTTGTTTTCTTCCAGCAAATGCATGTTCACCAGCTCTAACAACAGCTTCATTAGCTCTTTTGAAAAGTCTATTTCTACTACCTCTATAACCTTTTGTAAGGTGTAGTATTTCTTTATGTTTTGAATGGGCTCTTTGCCCGTTTTTTACTCTTGGCATTTTATTTAATCAACCTTCCTGCTTTGGCTAAAAGCTTTTTAAAAATTTTGATGTGACCCTTATTTTCTTGTGTAAGTGTTTGAGCTTTTCTTCCTTTTCTAGAAGCATCACGTCTTTCTTTAAGGTGGCCCATACTTGTTTGTTTTTTAATTATTTTTCCACTTTTAGATATTTTTATTCTTTTTATTAATGTTTTTTTTGTTTTTAGTTTAGGCATACCTTTTTTCTTTCTATTTTTTAACATACACAGCTACTATAAGGTTTCCCATGTGTTTTGGGCTACTCTCAGCTTTTGCTGTATCTTCCATTTCTTTAGTAAACTTCTCTATCTTTTCAAGTGCTATTTCAGGATAGGCTCTTTCTCTACCCTTTAGGAATATAGTTGCTTTAACTCTATCCCCTTCTTTTATAAATTCTTTGGCTCTATCAGCCATTCTAAGTAAATCGCCATCCCCAATTGTTGGACTAAGTCTTAATTCCTTAATTTCACTTTTTTTAGATTTGGCTTTTGCTGAGGCTTTTTTCTTACGTTCCTCATACAAAAATTTATTAAAATCTAGTATTTTTGCAACTGGTGGTATTGCCTGCGGTGCAATCAATACAAGATCCATTTCTTTTTCACGTGCAAGTTTAACAGCATCCCACTTAGACATTACACCTAAGTTGTTTTCACCTTCCAAAACCAACACTTTTTCCGCGTTAATTCGTTCGTTTAATATATATTGACTCGTTTTATTACTATTATGACTGTTCAAACGCGATAAAGTTACCACAAATTAAGCCCTTTGGTCAAATTTATTTTCTCTATCTTGCTTAGAACTTCTTCTGTTGACAACGCATTATAGCTCTCATTTGTTCTTAAACGAACACTTACTGTCTTATTTTCCACTTCTTTATCACCAATTATTATCATGTAAGGGATCTTATTCATTTGAGCGTCGCGGATTTTTGCTTGCATAGTTTCGGATCTTTCATCTACTTCTGCTCTTAAATTAGCGTCTTTAAACATTTGTGCAATTTCTTTAGCATATGCGATGTGCTTTTCACCAATTGGAATAACCGTAGCCTGTACCGGAACTACCCATACAGGAAAGGCTCCTGCGGTGTGCTCAATGTAAATTCCCATAAATCTTTCAAGAGAACCTAAAAGTGCTCGGTGAATCATATAAGGTGTTTTTTCTGTTCCATCTTCGGCCACATATTTCATATCAAATTTTCCGGGTAGGTTAAAGTCGAGTTGAATTGTTGATAACTGCCATTTTCTTCCCAGTGCATCGCTTACTTTAAGGTCGATTTTTGGTCCGTAAAACACTGCTCCACCAACATCTGTAACGTAATCTTTAAAACCAGCTTCTTCTAAGGCTGAAACTAATTCTTTTTCAGCTTTATCCCAATCTGCATCCGCACCAATAAACTTTTGTTTCTCATTTGGATCTCTAACAGATAAGTTCATTTCAAAATCTTCAAATCCAAAAGTTTTTAATATAAATAAAGTTAACTTTATGGCCTCTGTTAATTCGTGGCGTAGTTGTTCTGGTGTGCAAATTATATGAGCATCGTCTTGAGTAAATCCTCTAACACGAGTTAAACCGTGTAATGTTCCACTTCTTTCGTATCTATACACTGTGCCCATTTCCGTCCATCTAATTGGTAATTCTTTATAGCTTCTTGGGCGGTACTTAAACATTTTAACGTGCATTGGGCAATTCATTGGTTTTAATTTGTAGTGTTCTTCTTCCACGCCAAATGAATCGTACATACTTTCTTTGTAAAAATCGGTGTGACCTGAATGTCTCCATAATTTTTCGCTGGCCATATGAGGTGTAACTACAGGTTTATAACCGCGTTCCATGTATGTATTAAGTGCAAATTCTTGAATTTTGTGGCGAATAAAAGCTCCGTTTGGTAACCAAAGTATTAATCCTTGTCCCACTTCATCGTCTACCATAAATAATTCTAATTCCTGACCTATTTTTCTATGGTCGCGCTTTTTAGCTTCTTCAATTTTTTCTAAATGCTCATTTAAATCTTTTTTGGATTTGAAGGCGGTAGCGTAAATTCTCGTTAACATTTTATTTTTCTCGTTACCGTGCCAGTAAGCTCCAGCCACGCTCAAAAGTTTAAATCCAAATTTATCTATTTCTGAAGTGTTTTTTAGGTGTGGTCCTGCGCATAAATCAATGTCGTGGAATTTTGAGGAGCTATCTCCTATTTCACAAATACTTACTTTTTCACCACGTTTATCAATTTCTTCTATTAATTCCAATTTGTATTCGTTGTCTTTAAAAAGTTCTTTAGCGGCTTTAGCTGAAACTTCTTTTAAGTGGATAGGTAATTTTGCTTCTATTACCTCTTGCATTTGATTTTCGATTTTTTCAAAATCTTCCGTGGATATTTTTGTTGTGTCGTCGCCTAAATCAAAATCACCGTAGAACCCATTGTCAATTGGGGGTCCCATTACTTTTTTTGCCTTCGAATATAGTTTTTCTATGCTCATATGAAGAACATGTTCCACGCTATGTCTTAAAGGCATTAATGGCTCGTCTTTAAGTTCGTTTTTTATTTTTGACATAATACAGATTCTACGATGTTATTGGGTTTTTGGATAGTGGCAAGGTTTGGAGGTTTTTCTTGGTGTTTAAAATGTTTTCAGCCTCCGTTGGTTTTTGCTTTTGGCTTTTACCTAGGAGGCTGAGTTTGGTTAAATGTATTTGGCGGGGTCTTTTAAGAATTCTCCCATTGTTACAAACCGGTCTACTATGTGTTCTTGCCCGTGAATTTCATTTTCGTATAACTTTTGGTTGCCCACAATGACGATGAACTTTTCAAATCTATTTGTTGCTAAAATCTTTTGAGCAATAGTGTTTCGTACAGCTTTTTTGTACGACTCGTAATCCAGTACTATGGTAGTTGTAAGAGCTGATTTGCTTTTAATTCTACCGCTGGAGATGCCTGAGGAATCCACAATCACCTGCACTGATATTTTAGTTGCTTCATTTATTGTTTGTCCTGTACTTTTTGCCCCTTTTCTGTTTGAAATGAACGTAATCATCTTACACATTTTACTTCTCCTTTCTAGTGAATAGTAAAAGCCGAGTTATTATAGGTTACGCATTATATACACATCTGGTATATTTAGCCAATATG
>CAYOCN010000026.1:0-7609 GCA_964402525.1 uncultured Candidatus Saccharibacteria bacterium
AAGGCATTTGACCATAAAGTGGACCATGTCTTCTTCAGCATTTTTTGGGGATCTTTATGCCACTCACGCGGATCTAAGTTAACCGAAAAACTGGTAGCTCCGGGAAGGGTATCTGTATCATAATCATCTAACTCTGTATTTAAAATACCTGGATCAATTTCTACCTTTGATTTAAAAGAACTGTTAAAGTCATCAGCCATTTTGTCACGAAGCCATTTAGGAAAACGTAACGGATCCAAATTTTCTTCAGCATCTTTAGCAAACTCATCTAAGAAATCATAAATTGTACTATTCATTTTAAATTCGGGAATGGAACCAAATTTTGGGCTGGCATATTTGGAACCTTTTGAAATTGGTTTACCAGGGTAGTAGCCTGTAAAAAAAGGGTTTTGAGCATCATCTTTTGGGGTATACCCAGGATATAGTGGATTGTTTGCCATATGCATTCATTATATAATGGATATGATATGCAACAAAGCTTATTAAATAAGGTACTAAGAATCGGAACTATTGTTATATTTAGCAGTATATTTTTAATAAGTAGTGGTAAGAATATAGCTCTGGCAGAAGGACCTGAAGACACCCTAATGAGCAAAGTCATTGTATTAGTAACAAACGCAAAAGATAACGTCTGTAATCCAACGAAAAAGATTTTTGAAGATATAGCTAAAGATCAACCACAACAAAGTATTGTAAGATTCGGTTATAACTACGATACCGTTAGATTCTTAAAATTATTTTATAATGTATTTGGAGTAAGCATTGAAACATTACCTAAGTGTATTCCAGGAGTTTCCACACTATGTGGAGCTGAGAAACCTGAGAACTGTAGTAATTTCATATTAGTACCACCCATACTTAGAGCAGTTTCACAAAACAACAATCAAATGCCTGGAAGTTTATTAGGAATGTTTCAAATGCTAAGTATTAAAAACGAAACCACACCAATACCTGTTAATTTAGCTTATTTTATACAAGACGAAACAAAAAACATACCACTTTTAAATAAAACTTTTGCAGCTGATGCTACGTATAGTGGAAATTTTCTTGGACAGATCAAAAGTGCATGGAAATTTACAAGAAACATGGCATATGCAGCAATGGCAATAATAATTGTAATAATAGGAATTATGATCACAATGCGAGCAACGGTTGACACAAGAACAACAGTAACCATTCAATATGCATTACCAAAATTGATTGTGGCATTTTTGTTAATAGGTTTCAGTTATCCAATAGGAGCAGTTATAGCTAGTACAGGGCAAAGTCTATCATTGCAAATGCCTATATGGGCAGCAAAGGCAATGACAGAAACTGCGTTTGCTTCTGCAGGTACAGGAGCAATTATAGCTACAGTAGCAACAACCATAGTTTCAGCAATAATATTAATTGGATTAGCATCCGTAGCTACTGCAGGAACAGCACTAGTAATAATATTAGTAATAGTTGCAGTTGTATTTATAACAACACTAGTAATAGTAGAGGTAAGGTATCTTATAACGTATATAAAGATATTAATGGAAATAATAATGGCACCCATAACATTCATGTGGGCAGCAATTCCGGGTAACGATGCTAAAATAAGTATGTGGTTTAAAAAGATGTTAGCATACTGTGTAATATTAATAGCATTAAGAACCCTACCAATTGTAATACTAGGTATTGGAGGATTAATAATGTTAGACGCAACCACAGCAAGTGTTACATCATTAGTGGGAGGCGCCATAATAAACTCTCTGGCCGCTGTTTTATTCATGATAATAGGAATCATATTTACAATACAAGCTCCTCCAAAAATAGAGGCAGCAATTACTGGTGAAAAGAAAAGATAAAAAATAGTATAATCACCTCATGCTTCTAGCCAAAAATAAAAAAGCTCTCCATAACTACGAAATAGTTGAAAAATATGTTGCGGGCATTGTATTAAAAGGCAATGAAGTTAAAGCCATACGCGAAGGAAAAGTTAGTTTTGAGGGCAGTTACATTAGCATAGACAAAGGAATCCCATCTGTAAAAAACATGAATATTGGAAAATACTCAAAACAATCTGAAAAAAGTTTGGCGGGTTACGATGAAAAACGACCACGCCTAATATTATTAGAACAGCAAGAAATTAGAAATATATTACGAGAAACAGCAGAAAAAGGAAAAACAGCAGTCCCACTAGCTTTGGTGTTACAACATAACTTAATAAAACTGGAAGTAGCCACCGTAAAAGGTAGAAAAGAATTTGAGATAAAAACAGTAGCCAAAGAAAAACAAATCAAAAAAGATTTACAAAAAGAAGCTAAAAGTATGGGTTTATAAGCAATTTTACGCTAAAACCCTATATCCTATAGTTTTACCAAACACAGGAAAAATGGTAAACTAACAACTGTACTTTAACATGGGGATGCCAAGGATTTGATTGAAATCATAACCTTTATGGCCGCAAGCCGCTTGCTAATAGCGTATAAATAGCAAAAAAATAATTGCTAATGAAATGGCAAATGTAGAAGAACCAGCTTTAGTTGGCGCTTTTGCATAAACACAAGCTTAATTGCATTGTGGCTCGCTAAGTTTCTATCCGAAGGAATCTAGTTGGGTTTATAAAATCGGAATGAGGTAGGTTTAAAACTAATCTAGTTAAGCCACCAAGTATTCACAATACAAAGCGTGTTTCACGCAATAGATTTGCAAAAAGATTTAGGTCCTTTAAACACCTTATCTTTTTTAAGATAACGTTTAAATAAGCTTGTAGAAACCATATCTGTAGGTTTCAAGACGGGGGTTCGATTCCCCCCATCTCCACCAAAAAATTTA
This sequence comes from uncultured Candidatus Saccharibacteria bacterium, assembly GCA_964402525.1. GTDB lineage: Bacteria > Patescibacteriota > WWE3 > UBA101185 > UBA10185 > CAYOCN01. Next base: position 2,803 of record CAYOCN010000026.1, read on the forward strand.
AGGCTGCCGCAAGGTAGCCGTAATTTTTTGTGAAGATTTGTAGGATGAAACTAGCTTTAGCTGGGTTCGCCTTTGCGAAGCAAAGTACGAGGAAGCGCAGCGAATGAAATGAGCGAGCAAGCTCGTATTCCCCCCAACCTACTCCGTATCACACCAACTACCAACAAAAGCACGTTTACCAATTAAATTGTGCAAAGGTGAAAAATATTCCTCATTTAAAAACATCTGATTAAAATGCTTTTTAATTTTTCCAGCTTCAGAAACTTTTTTACGACCATAAATTTGAGGATTATCCAATTTTTTACTTAACAACGTTTCAAGACTATCAGACCACTTAAAAATAGCCCAATCAGTGTCTAAAGTATAATTATAAACATAACAGAAGTAATCTCTATCTTTGGGCAAAGGTATCGAATAACCATCAAAGTTTTTACTGTTTTTTGCAAACATATAACGTGTATAAATATCATCCATCATTAAGGTATATTTGACCGTCTGAAGTTCTTGCAATTTTTGAGCGTGATCCCACTTTAAACGCGTAACAGCAAAATAATCATTATTTAAAACTACCGAAATAAAAATCATTAAAAATAGTAGTGGGTAAGTAGGAAAAAAGTTGAGCTTTTTGTTTTCCAAAAACCCAGAAGTAACATACAAAATCACACAAAAAATAAAGAATGGGAGTGTATATCTATCGTAAATGTCTCCAGACAAAAATAAGATCAAAAACATTCCAATAGAACTAAACAATAAAAAGGCGGTTGAGGCAGAAATAGATGTAATTTTTTTGAGTTTTGCTATTTGCAAAGCTACACCCAAAATAAAACTAGATAGTCCAAAAGATATTAAACCAGATAAAAATAATTTAAAGGCAATACTGTCAAAAAAGCTAAAATCAGGAATAGATTTGGTACGACCATATAAATTTTCTAAATAAAAAACATTACCCAAAGGAAAAACATCATATTTAAAAATATAAAAAGTACCTACTCCGGTTAAAACGGTAATACCAAACCACAACCATTTAGATTTTTTAAAGTTTTGAAAATGCAAATAAAAAAGTGGCATAAAACAAAATCCAAAAAAAGGAATTGATTGAAGGATTTTTGGTAATCTTTGCAACAAAAATTTAGATTCAATTAAATTAGAAAATATTGAAACTTGATCAGAGTAATTATATTTTGGCCAAATACGCCATAAAATAAAACATCCAATGATAGGCACAACAGTTAGTAAAAGTTTTTTGAAAAGAGAAATTCTAAAAATATTAGAAAATTCCTTTTTGTTGGTAAGTATTAAATAAAAAACAGTACACAATAGCGCTATAAAAACCACCAAACCTATTTGACGCACCATAATAGATAAGCCACACAATAACGAACCTAAAAACAGCCACAATAATTTTTGGGGATTTTTAAACCATAACAAATAAAAATAAACGCTAAAAACCATAAAAGCCAAAAAGTACATTTCGGTCATAAATGTTATAGAAGAAGCAATAATTAGTGGATTCGCCACAACAATTAAAAGCAACAGTAATAAAGGTTTTTGGGAAACTTTTTGTAACTTTAAAATTAAATATAAACCAGTTAAAGTTGCTACTGTAAACAAAATGGTTAAAATTCTCAAAGAAATAAAACTATAACCAAAAATAAAACTCCAAAAGTATCCAATAATAGCTTGTAAAATAAATGCAGCATCTATAGCGGGATATAGACGGTATAAACCACGATGAAAAGCACCAATCTGAAGTTGTTTATTCCAGTCATCATTTATGGGAAATTCACCAATGGGGTTAATTAAAAAAATAACAGCTAAAAAAGCAACAACAGCAATAAAAAGTGGGTAGTGGTCTTTAATTTTATTCGTAACCTTTTTTCTGAAGTTCAAAAGCATTTTTATAAACCCCTTTTTTCTTTTTCATTAATTCTTCGTGGGTACCATCTTCTATTATATTACCTTTTTCCACAACAATTATTCGATCGGCATTTCTAACTGTAGAAAATCGGTGAGAAACAATTAAAACAGTTTTTTCTTTGGCATATTCAAATAAACGCTCAAAAATTTCGTATTCAGCTTTTGGGTCAATAGCACTGGTCGGTTCGTCTAAAACTAAAATAGGAGAATCATTAAAAAAGGCGCGAGCCAGAGCAATACGTTGTTTTTGACCAATAGAAGGATCTATTCCTTTGGAAAAAGATTTTTCAAGCACCTGATCATATTTATTTTCATAATCCATAATAAATTCATGGGCACCTGCAAGTTTAGCCGCCGCAATAATACCTTTCATATTATCAATATGCTCGATGTTTCCCACACCAATGTTGGTTTTAGCATCAAAATGATAAAAGTTGTAATCTTGAAATAACGCACCAATTAAGTAATACCAGCTATTTAAATTTAAATCTTTTAAATTATGACCATCCACTAAAATTTCTCCAGAATCCACATCATAAAAACGCGCTAGAAGTTTTATTAGCGTGGTTTTTCCAGCTCCATTTTCACCCACAATAGCTAAGTGATCCCCTGATTTAATTTTTAAATTAAAGTTTTTAAGAACATAACGAGAAGTACATGGATACTTAAAAGAAACGTTTTTAAATTCTATAAAAGGAGCAACTGTGGAAGTTGGCAGCACAACATCTCCAGATATAATTTTATTTTTAAGATCCATAAAAGTAAAATAATTTTCGGCATGAAGGGAAACTTCGTAAACCGCTGAAAAAGAGGAAAATAAAGTAATTACAGCTCCCTGTAAATTATCCACAGCACTTAAATAAAAGATAAAAGTACCGACAGTGATTTTTGCCGTAAGAACAAGTACCAATAACATTAACAAAATAACACCATAACCAATTATGGAAAAAATCCCAATTACATTGGTAATAAAGGTTCTACGTTTCACTAAGTCAACTTGAGAGAATATAATTTCTTTCATCAAAGTGGTAGTTCTACCTAATAAAAAGTCTATCAATCTAAAGATACGTATTTCCTTTAAGTGATTTTCGCTAGATAAGAAATTAGAACATCTATGGGCATCTCTATTTTTCTCAGCTATAGATTCCCACAATTTATGAGATTTTTTGGTAAAAATAGCATAAACAATAGATTCAGGAATAGTAATTATAAGAAGAATTATAATAATTAACGGGGTTAAACTAAGTAAAATAGAAAAGTTAACTACTACACGAATAAAAGATGTAGATACACGAATCATTCTGGCGAATAAACTTCCCGCAACATAACGTGATCTTGTAGTAACCTTGTTTATTAGATCATTTGTTTTTGGATCGTTAAAGTGAGCTAAATCCAAGGTAGATATTTTTTTATTAAAATCATATTCCAAATCAAAGTCTAACAACTCCTGAAGATTGTATTGTAAAAAGTCCATAAATCTATAAATAAGGTCTGATACAAGCATTATCACCAAAAACCAAAATAAAAATAACAAAACAGTGGGAGGTATCAAAGGAATAGCAGATAATAATGAGTCATTTTCAAGCACCAATTTAGTCTTTAAAGCATTAATTATTGCATCAAAAAAGCGTGCCCTTACAAAAGAATTTATAGCAGGAGTTACAGCAGTTAAAAAAGTAAACAGAGACAATCCAATAAAATACCATGGATGTTTTTTGAAAAGATATACAAACAGTCTTCCCACTATCTTAACTAGGGGAAAAAAAGACTTAAATACATTTTTTGGTGTTTTTTCTAAAGAAGTGGGAGACACCTTACTATTGTAACCCGCCACAACAGTAATTTCTAGGATTTTTAGACACACCTTTATTGTATTTTTCTGAGGCTGGTGTAAGTTTACTATGAGGTACAATTGTAGTAATACTATGAGATATGGAGGTGTTAAATGGCTTATTAACAGTGTTAAAACGCTTGTGGAAAACTTATGGATAACTTGTTAAATAAAATATTCATACCAAAATGTTTATTCTGTAACACAAAAGGATCTATATTTTGTGATAACTGCATATCTAACTGCACACTTTTAAAAAATCAATTTTGTCTTGTTTGCGATAAACCATCTATTAATGGATTTACGCACGAAAAATGCAAAACAACCACTACCTCATCTCAATTTATAAGCGTGTACGAATACAAAGAAACGGTAAGAGAATGCATAAAAAGTTCCAAATACCACAAAAAAGAATTTATGGCGTTAAAAAAGCTATCTAATGAGGGAATTATTTTTTTAAAGGAAACTGGAGTGGTTTTTGAAGGTTTTACGGTACTTCCTATACCTATAAGTAACCATCGCGCAAAAGAACGTGGCTTTAATCAAACCGAATTAATATCAGAAATATTTGCTAAAAGATTTAATTTAAAAGTAGATAAAAACCTTTTGAAAAGAGCGAAAGATACGCACACTCAACATGATTTTGGTAGAAAAGATCGATTTAAAAATTTAGAAGGGGCGTTTGTAGTGGAAATAATGCGACAGGCAAAAGTAAAAGATCAAAAGTTTGTTTTAATTGATGATATTTCCACAACCGGAGCTACTTTTTTGGAAGCGGCTAAAACATTGAAGGAATGTGGTGCAAAGGAGGTTAGATGTTTTAGTTTGAGTAAGAGGGTTAGAACGAACCCCTTGGTGGCCTTTTTCAAAGGCACCCCATCTAACTAAACTCGCTAGAGCTCGTTAAGTTATCTGGTGCACCCGAAGGGACTCGAACCCCCGACCTCAACGTCCGCAACGTTGCGTTCTATCCTCTGAACTACGGGTGCAAAATGAAAAGCAAAATGCCAACTAAGATAATAGGATAGTAACACGAAAAAAGGCGGTATTCAAAGTTTA
>CAYOCN010000027.1:0-7248 GCA_964402525.1 uncultured Candidatus Saccharibacteria bacterium
AAATGAGGACCTATTTCTTTTGCTTGTCTTCCAAGGGAATCTCCCAAGAATAATGGTAATAGCTGAATCAATATGCATACCAAGAAAAACCATGCGTTTGCAAGTTTTCCAACAAGTATCCAGGCTATACTGATTACTACTATGCCCAAAACAAGCATTCCGATACTTTTATTTCCGGTATGGGTATCTATGTAGTCATCTTTTCTTTGCAAAAATATTGCAAAGAAGATTGACCAACAACCTAAGATTCCGGTTATCCCCATTTCCCAGATGGTCATTTTGAACCATTCTATTGAGAATAGGGGTTGTCCACCTGTTACATAACCCAACAAAAGAAGAATTGCCAGCACTGGTATTCCCCATAATGTTGTAAGGGTTTCAAACAGTTTAAGTACTCTTTTTCCTTCTACTCTTATCATTGTTTACCTCCAAAATGGGTTATTCCCTTTACAGCTGTTGTGAACCAATCGTTGCCCATGGATGTTACTGTTTGTCCATATCCGTACTTGGCCATTCTTTCTGCAGTTTCGAGTGCTGCCATACTTAATGCAATTTCTTCTCATTGAGCACCTACGCGTATTTTCCAGGAGTCCGCTTTTCCTTCCGCTTCTCTTCTTACAGCTTCTGCTTTCATTTCAGCTGTATATATTCCTGCAATACCAGCCATGTATTCTGGTGGAAAATTTAAATCTTCAATAACAACCTCTATGATTTGTAATCCCCATTCATTAAATGTTCTATTGTTATCTAGATCTTCTTTTATTTCCTTTTCTAATTTTTTGCTGGAATTTTTTTCTGCTAGCGTTTCGGGGTTCATACTTTGTACCCCGTTTAGGAAAGCTTTTCTAATGAACCCCATGGATTCTTCGAGGGGGTCCATGTCTACTACGGATAGTAGTACTTTTATTGGATCTGTAAATTTTACAACTACTTTAGCTGTAATTTGTATGTGTATAACCTTGGGTCCTGCCGAGGGTAGTTTCTCTAAAATCATTTTCAGAGTTGTAGCTCCCTTGGGTAGTATCCTTAGGTCATTTCCTGGTGGTACCCAAACGGGACCTTCCTGTCGTATGCTAATATTTTCCCCATCTTTTTCGGTTTTGCTAATTCTTCCAAAAGCTATCAGTACTCCCACCCAATTTGTTGGAATTTTTGTCCAGTTTTTTGGGTTGAATAATACGTAGAGAATTACCAATACAATGAGGGGGAATAGTAAACTGATCCAGTGATTCTGAAGATATTCCATTGTTTTTACCTCTTTTGTTTTTGTCGTTGTCTAAATGATTTGAGTGTTGGATATTCCTGTCGCGACGTTGTTGTTTCTTCCATTATTTCTTCTGTAGTTTCGGATTCTACGTCGTTTAACTCTTCATCGTCTTCTTGTAAGTTATCTTTTTCTAGCAACCTTTGCTCTAGGTGTGCAATCATTCTATCCACATGGTCTTCCGGTAGTTTCTCCTGTTGTTTTATGGTTAATAACCGTTCTATTGCTTCTGTTATACTTTTAATACGTTGTGCTTCTGCAATTTGAGCATCTACTCGTAACCTTGCGGTGGAATGATCAAAAAGATCTCTTGTGTCTATTGTTCCTTCTTCGTTAGGTTTATCTGGATTTGGAATTTGTGCTCTGATAGAAAACCTATCTGTGCGACCTCCTGTTTGGTTACTATTACTATTTTGTGTATATCTTACTTCCGGTGTCTTTGTTTCGAGGTGTTGTTTTGCTTTTCTTAAGGTTATTCCATGCAGTATTAAAAATCCTACAAGTATGGTTATTCCCAAGATGCTTCCAATTACACCTTTCCACAAATAACCTGTACTCCCACAAGTTCCAAGTAGTCCTATCCACGTTATTACATGTATAAGTTTTTTGGTTCTTAAGGTTTTGTTTTTGATGATAAGGATTGCTACTAAATACAAAGATAGTAGCAATCCACTTAATACCTGCCATGACACTTCATTCAGGTATAGTTTGTTGAGGACAGATCCTAAAAACAAACTAGCAAGAATTGGTATCATTGCCCACTTTAGTATCGATTTCATTCAAATTCTCCTTCTTCAATATCTTGAATATTATCGACCTTGGCATCTTGGCGAATGCTTCTGATTTCCATTCCGGCCGTTGAGGATGATTTGTCCTCTAAGGTATAAGTGGTTTTCACCTTTAATCCTGTTGGACTTTCAAAATCTTGTTGCCACCTGTCTGCCACATCTCTCTGAACGGTTTGTTGTGTTCGTACATTTTGATTTTTCTCTGCCGCTCCTGGGTCTGCGAAAATTGCTCCTAAAATATTTCCCAATGTCTCAGGAAGCTGGGTTAAAAAGTCCAGTCCGGTTGAAATGGGTGTATGAGGAGTGCTTTTTGCTTGTGGTGCGGGTGTTTCCTGTTGTGGTTTTCCTTTTGGTATTAAAGATTTAATCCTGTTCATGATCTTTCTCCTGTTCCTATAGTATTTTAATCTAACTTAAATTTTCAAAGAGCCCTCTTCTGCACACTTTCAAATATGCAAAAATACTGCGATCGCGCAGTATAGGCAAAAACGTACTGAAATAAAAATAGCCTGAGTTCGGAAACTTCTAAATTATCTTCTCCCTTGAACATTAAGTAGTTGTAGGGATTTTACCTTAAAATAGACAATAAATCAACCGATAGTATTAAAATCTCTTGATTTTTTAGGATTATATATGGTTACTTTGTTACTGTACTCACGCTTGTTTCCACTTTATTAAATTCAGTATCATCACAATTTCCATTAAACTCGTTACATCCTATTTGCATCCAATCATAAAAATCCTTGGTTTTACCGTCTATAGCAAAGATAACCTTATCTATATCTCTGTAATTTTTAATGGTTTCTTTAATTTGTGCCTCTAAATTTTTGCTACCACAACTAGTACTAGCAGTGGTTAAAAGCTTTCTAACATCTTTAAAATCCACATATGCTGTTTTACCCACTATTTTTACGCTATTTAATACATCTTTTGTGGTTTCAGAGAGCATTGAGGTGAAGCCTTGTTCCTTTTCTGTAGCATTTGGCCCTGCCATTAATAGTTCTACTGAAGCTGTTAAAGGTTCTTTAAATATTTCTACTTCACGTTCAATTGGGAATACTAATCCACATTGATTATTTTCTGCTGGTTCTTGTTTTGAGTTGTTAAAGTAAAGTTTAATTTTAATTTGAGGTGTTAATTCTCTTTGAACCGCTCTTGGGCATATTACATCCTCTATTTTCCAAAGTTGGTTTTCTAGTGTCATTGCCACCTTCATTGTTTGAGTGGTTTCAAATTCTTCCATGACGTCTAGCGTGGCTTTTGTGTCTTGGACTACTGGTTGTCCCATCTCTACTTTTAAAGGTCTATTTTCACCGCAAATAATTGGATCTAATAATAATCTTTTTGGTTCTTCCAATAATTTATCCACTTTAGCTATAAATCCTGTAGTTAAACTGGTGTTGTTTTTGTATGCTCCAGTTGTTAGAGGATTTCCTTTAAAATCTATATATTCGTTAAAAAACTTTAAGGCTACCTTTTCTGGAGGCATGATTTCTACTTTTATCACAGGTTTTTTGTTCATTTTCATTATGTTGTATACAGTTAATCCTGCAGTTCCAAGTACGGCCACAACAAGAAATCCTACAAATATTTTAAGTATTAGTGGTTTTTTTGAAATTATTTTTGTTGATATTGTGTCAATTGGATTTGGTGTTGTTGTAGGTTCCACTAAAGTTTGTGTGGTTTCCACAGGTGCCACAGTTTCAATGGTTGGTTCTTGGATAGGTTGTTCTACTATTGGTTGTTGTACAGGTTCCGAAGGTGTCAAAGGTGGTTCTTGAAATTGTTCCTGAGGTATATCATTCTGTGTGGTGTTATCCATGTTTATAGTATACTTTATTCATTATGAAATTAATACGAAAGTTAAAAAAACTCAAAGAATATAATTCTGTATTAATTACCGTTGTTGTTTTCACAACAATATCTTTGCTAATTATTTTTCTAAAACCTTTAGCTCTAAAAAAGTTTTCTGAATTTAAAAATAAAAATCAAAAACAAGAAAAAAATGCTGACACAAAAGATACCAAAACTTTTAAAATATCTTCTAAAGATGGAAATATCACAGGTCAGGTTCGCGTGTTTAAAGAAGATGGTTTAATTGTGGGGGAGTATTCCTTTATATTAAAAGATAAATTGTTACCTAATGGTAAATGTGTTGATTTAGAAGGAACTGGTTGCAAAGACAACACTTTAGATATTGTTGCTCAACAAAAAATAAAATATCAATATGTAGTAGATTTAATTGAATCCACAGCAAAAACTTCAATAAGTTCCGCGTATTTATATCCTGTTTATTGTAATAGTGAAAAATACATAAATAATCCTGCTAGCATAAATAAAATTGATTTTAGTTGTGGTTTAAATAATGTCCGCGACTGGAAAGCTACCGAATCTTTTATGGTGTTTAATCAAGCTTACTTAAATTCTGTTGATGAGGCTAAAAATATGACCACCTTAAATATTTATGATTCTTCTAAAAACTACAAAATTATTACAAAAAAATCTGGTGATACATTTACAGTAGAGGAGCAAGGTGCTTCTTATTCTGAAGCTATTAAAGACGAAAACAAAGTTAAGACTTACGAAATTTCTATTACAGAGTAATTTTAGGACAAAAGTTAATCCCCACCGGTTGTTTATTCCTGTGGGGATTTAAAAGGTTATGCCAGGATTATGTACAACAGTAAAGCCGGCACTCCGAGAAGTGTTGTGTAATTTATGAGATCCTTAAATTTCTCATGTTCGCAAATCACACAAAGGGCCGCAATTACGGCAATTCCAATAAACGCCAATTCTTTTGTCATAAAATTCTCCTTTATCTTGTGAAAATGGTTTCCGTTTGGGGTATTGTACCATTAAACAGCATCTTTTCGTTTTCAAACGTTAAAGATTTAACCGAAAACCCTGGAAACATTTTTATTACAAGTTCCGAAAGTTCTGTTAATTTTGGAGTAGCTTGTTCAATAATATTTTGTGGCAGGGGAAGTCTTCCAAGTTCAACTGAAGATATATTTAATGTAACTGTGCCGTTTTCTATTGATCCAGAACCTTTTAAATACACAGGGGCATTTATGGTTGATATTTTATAATTTTCCATGGCTGTTTCAGCAGCTGCCACGTCTAAACCTAATTCTTTAGCTAATCCAAACACTTTTTGAGCGTTAAATATTCCTGAAGCTTCAACAGTTCCATCTTTTGCCACTTTTACTTGAACATTTGAAAATGGGTAATATTGCCATGGGCTGTTATTTAAAAGCGCTGATAATTCCTCGTTGGTTAAACTGTAGTTGGCATTTTTTTGTCCTTCAAATTTAAGCATTTTTGTTGTGGTATCCGTGGCTTTTGCTGTTATTGTAGTTATTCCAATTTTTTGTTGAACTTTTTTAACATCTACTTTTGTAATATCTATTCCAAGATTTCGAGGTTGATCTGTTTTTAAAAAGGATGAAACTCTTGGGATTACGCCAATGTAACCACCTGCTAATATTAATCCTCCCACTAAAATGATGGGTAATAATAAAATTTCTAAACCACCCTTGTTATTGAGTTTGTTAAGTAGATTCATGTTTTTAGGATAATGGAAATGTTTATAAAATGCAAAAAGCCCTGCTAACCAATGTGAGTTTTTTAATTTTTCTCTTTTTAGGTTAGACAGGGCTTTGTTTGGCAAGGTATTTCGGTTTTTACTTTTTTTGAAATACCTTGTTATTTTAGGTGGGTCCCACTGCCTGAATGTATAGGGCATGGTGTGTTTTGATTGTTAACGTATCGGGCCGTATTTCTCATGGCATACGCTAACTAACACACCCTTGCGTACATTCTTTTATGTGGCAGGGGACCCCGCGGGTTGTGGGCGGCCTTTCGGCTTTCGTTACAGAAAGCCAGTCGTGAAGCGCCCAGAGAAGGAAATGGCCATACAGCCTCCTTTTATTTAATATGCAGATATTATAGGTCATTCCACTTATTTTGTCAACTACTATAAGTTAAAGGATTGACTTGTTGCTGATACTAAGCTATTCTCTCAACGACCCCAGGTGGGGTACAAAAGATACAAATGAAAGCAGATGATTGGCCTGCAGACTCACAAGTCGCAGGAAAACATAAATTAAAGTTTTTATATGGAATTTTTAGCTATGCAAACATGGTTATTAAACGCATCGTTATATTTCGTTGTAGGTTTCGTGGAAATGTTTATGGCCACTCAAAGAACCTACTGGATTTCAAAAGGCCTATCAAAAGAAGCGGCCCTCTTAGTGTTTTTTGAAAACTTTATTGCTTTTTTTGTTATTTACCAAGTATCAAAGGGTTTAACTGATCATTGGCCTTTATTAGTGGCTTATGCTTTAGGAAATTCACTAGGTACTTATATTAATTTAGAGAAAGTTCCTTTTTAAAATTGAAAGTAAAATGTCCCCCAAAAGAATCGATCTTATGAGGGACATATTTTTATTGGATTATTTTTAGCACCTCCTCGGGTGTTTGGTATTCTATCCCGTTGGCGTAGTAATACCATTTTTCGTTTTTCAACACCACTGATATCGGTGTTTTCACACCTCCTGTGATTTCGAGGTAATTGACTTTTTTGTCCACATCATATCCCCCTTTGGCTTTTATGACATTTCCATCTTGTATGGACCTCTTTATTTCCTCGGTTTTTCCCCAATATATTATATCTCCAGGTTGTGGGTTCAATAATTGGGGTAGTTTTCCAGAAAAAGATAATGCTTTTATATTCTCGAACATTATCTTTTGTTTTCCATCCCTAACCATAACCACGGCCAGTCCAAAATATTCCCTTATATTTGATTTATCTTTCTTTTCAATCGTTTCTATAATGCCTCCTCCTTGAGGAATTATAGCCCATGTAAAGGGAAATTCTGGGGTGGTAGCCGGGACTGCTGTGCTAGTTACTTTAGCAGTGCTTGCATAATTGGCTGTTGTAGTATGGGCAGAACCCAAAAAAACTAGGACAACGCCACTTATTATAATAACCGTTGCAAAAATCAAAAACGATTTCATTCTTTTTCTCCTTTGTTTTTATTGTTTATTTAGTTTTTAGATATGTGAATTTTACGTTAAAATCGCCCTTTTTGCAAATACTATAGGGTTACTAATGCCCTTTATCGCAAGTTACCGTTAGTTAAAGTAGGGGATCTATTATTCTAAATAATTCCTTTTCCACGTTATTTGGAATTA
>CAYOCN010000028.1:0-6954 GCA_964402525.1 uncultured Candidatus Saccharibacteria bacterium
AGTATGCTTTCCTTTATTTTTTGTTTCACCCCATCTGCTTATGTGTTTTTAAAATTTCTTGTATCATGCGGTATGGTTTGAGCCTCCTACTTGCGAGTTTATTTCCACCTGTCAGTGTACTAAACTGCCTGAACTTTGCTCTCTCGCAGTGCTAGTCGTGTATATACATCCCGTGCCTCCTTTTTTCATGTATAAATTTCAGATGTTTCGTCTCGTGCTACGTACCACTACCTACTATATGTACTTAAATTCTATTTCTAATTTTACCCGGTCCTTTAGATGCATAAGGCACTGTGTTTATTATGTATATGTCCTGTATTGCTTTTCTTGTTTCACAGTGCACTATAATATGCCTGTAGTTTTCTTGTATTCCGTGTTGTGTCTTAATGTTACTTACACAATCCAAGTTACTCTATTTTATCGCTTGTTTATGTGATTCCCTCTATTTCAACTCCTTATTGCCTTTGTAACTTTATGTCTTTTTCCTTTACCCGTAGTTGTCTCAATTGCGTACCCATTGCCCCTTTTTATTCGTTAGTAGTGATGTTTAATTTTATTCACATATTGTATGTGTATAGGTACTCAATTCATTGTATGTAGCCATAGGTACACTATAGTAACTCCTTTTTGCTCCTAAGTAGCACTTCTGCTTCAAGTACGTTGGTAATTAGTGTAATTTTGTTTGTTGTGAGCTTTTATTTATCACTTGGTTATACTCACTGATTACCGGCCAAAGTTGTTTCATTTCCTGTCCGTTTCCTTTATAGCATGCTTAGACGATCTCGATAACTACCCGAACCCTATTAATTACACCTTTGGTCTTGTTTCTCTGCTGTGTGATCCTGTCCTATGTTTTTCGCTTCTTTTTCTTGTCCTGATGTCGTGTAATGTCTTACAATATGCCTACAATGTCCTATGTCCATCTCTTTACCCTATTAAATGCATTACCCCTTACATTCTTATTTTTATTTGGTTATGCGTAGTATTTTTCATTATTAATCACTTTACCTTTTATATGCTCGCTTTTGCCTATCTCTGTACCATATTTTTCATTGTGCTATACTTTATTTAACCTAGGTATTTGGTTTCTAATTTATTATGTTTTTGGCTAATCTACTACATTTCTACCAACCTGCTGACCAACAAGAAGAAATACTTTCTTCGGTTGTGAATCAGAGTTATTTGCCTGTTTTTAAAATTATAAATTCTGCAAGTAATGCTTCCCTAAGTGTTAATATAACAGGAGCATTGCTGGATTTGCTTGATAAATATAGGTATTTTGAACTTTTAGACTTGATAAAATCTTGTATAATTTCGGGTAAAATAGAGTTGGTTGGTTCTTGTAAGTACCACGCCTTTTTACCCTTAATACCAACAAAAGAAGTCTATCGTCAAATAACTCTCAATACTGATACTCTTCATTTTTATTTTGGTAAAAACACTGTAATTAAAGGGTTTTTCCCTCCCGAGTTGGCTTATTCAACCGATTTGTTACCTATACTAAAAGAGCTTGGTTTTAGTTGGGTGATTCTCGACGAGATAGCCCTATCCGGAGGCTTAAATAATCCTGATTTTAAGCATTTATACAAGGATAATACTACTGATATGTTTGTGTTTTTCAGGGAACGTCGTGTAAGTAATTTGATCATGAGTTCTGTTGTCAGAACTTCTGAGTCCTTGCTAAGTGCCCTAAAAGATGATCTTAATAGCAAGAACTATTTAATTACTGCTATGGATGGCGAGACGTTTGGACATCACCGCCCTGGATTAGAAAATCTCTTATTAGATATATTTAATAAAACAGATATACAGTTTAGTAAAATATCCGATTTGATGGATAATTCCTTTCCTATTAAGAAAGTAACTCCTCTATGTTCCACTTGGGCAAGCAGTACTAATGACATTAAAAATAATATTCAATTTATTTCTTGGTTGGATCCTGAAAACAAATTACACTCTTGGCAGTGGGATTTTTTGAATTTTGTATTAGAGGAATTTTATAAAATAGATAGTTCTGACAATTCATACAAAACTCTCCGTCCTTTAGTTGACAGAGCTTTAGCCAGTGATCACTTTTGGTGGGCATCTGCTAAGCCTTGGTGGAGTTTGGAAATGATCGAGGATGGTGCCTTTAGATTACTTACTATTGTAAGAAATTTCCCCAATGTTTCGTTACACACTTTACAAAGAGCACAGGACTACTACTCCAATATAATTTCTACCGCTTTTGAGTGGCAACGCTCCGGTAAAATTCGTGAAATGTGTCATTCAAGAAATGAAATACTTAGAATTCCTTTTAAAGAGCGTACCCTTGAAAAAGGTGGCTCTGAACAAGGTGTATATTTTGCTTTTTTGGATTTGATGTCCACGTTGGAGAAGGATGCGACTAAAACTAGAGAATACGAAAGAGCTATTCTATGGAGAGATGCTATTTATAAGTTGGAGCATAAAGTAGATATCTATGATGCTATACATGCTGTTGACTTGCTACGACAGCAATTACCCCATGAATTAATAGAGAAAACTTTAGATAAATATACCGATCAATATAAACAAATGCGTGGTGGCCAACCTGAACAACGTACCTCCTAAAATTTTTCTTTTTTGTTATCATTAATATTATGAAAGTTTTGATTACTGCCTCTGAGATGTTTCCTATTTATAAATTGGGAGGTCTTGGAGATGTTATCGGTTCATTGCCCAAGGCACTTGACTCCTTAGGAGTGAATGTAGACGTAATTATACCTTTTTACCATTCGATTGATGCTGCTAATAGCCATGCTTACAAAAGTTTCGAATTAATTGTTCCTTTTAATAATAAAAGTAATGTTGTACAAGTTTATAAATGTAAGATTCCAAAGTCTTCTGTTAATGTATTTTTACTGAAAAATGATACCTATTTTAGTAGTAAGGCTAAAAGTGAAACAGAAACATTTGTTTTTTTTGATAAAGCTGTTGTTGAGTACATAAAATTAAATTTCAATACCTATGATTTGATTCATTGTAATGACTGGCACACAGGCATGATCCCAAATTTTCTAAAAGAAGAATTAGGTAGAGAACGTCCCAAAGTTTTGTTTACTATTCACAATTTGATGTATCAGGGAGTAGGAGATACATCATTGCTAAAAGATTCTGGTATTGTTCCCGGTTCTAATAAATTAATTGATTTTGATACTATGGATGGTGACTTAAACATGTTAATGCAGGGTATTCTGGGCTGCGACTTTATTAGCACTGTTTCTCCTACTTATGCCAACGAGATACTAACTCTTAAGTATGGAGGTTTTTTGAGTTCTATTTTAAAAGATAGAGTGGGGTGTCTTACTGGAATTTTGAATGGAATTGATTACACTTCCTTTCCAACAGATATTAATGACTCCACGTGGCTTACAAAGAAGAAAAACCATAAGAAATCATTGCTGAATAAACTTAAATTATCTACCAACTCGGAAAAACCTTTATTCTCCTTTGTAGGTAGGTTGGACAATGGTCAAAAAGGTTTAGACATCTTGTATGATGCGCTACCTGTTTTGGCTAAAAATGATTGTAATTTTGTTTTGTTAGGTACGGGTGATCCTGTTTGGGAAGCTAAGTTTAAAAAATTAGCTACTTCAAAAGAATTTAAAAATAATGTTTCTATTAATATATCTTTTAATTTAGATTTTGCTAATTCAATTTATGCAGGTAGCGACTTTTTCCTTGTACCCTCTAAATATGAGCCTTGTGGACTTACCCAAATGATTTCTATGCACTACGGTACTCTTCCTATTGTTCGTAGTACTGGAGGGTTAAAAGATTCTGTCCATCATTTACACAACGGATTTGTTTTTGAGGATTATTCTGCTAAAGCTTTAAAAGATGTTTTAGAAAAATCTATAGTCATCTATAACACTGTTCAGTATCCTCTTATGGTATCCAATGCTTTGCAAACTGATTTTAGTTGGATTAAAAGTGCAAAATCTTATCTCAACTTGTATGTACAAATTTTAGGAAAAATATCATGACAAATATTGTATTCGATCCTTTAACAAAAACCCCTTCTATATTAGCTTCCAATCGTATTAAGCGTGCAGATGAAACGGGTGTTAATTCTGGTAAGCCGGTTTCTCCTGCCCCTGCCGCAAGCGCTGCTTCTGATGTATGTCGTTTCTGCAAAGGTAACGAAAGTACAACACCGGCTTCGGTGTATCAGGATACCGACGACTGGAATGTCCGTGTATTTCCTAACAAGTATCCCATTGTTCCAAACCATGACATTATTGTGCATTCCCCGCAGCACGCCTTAGATATTGAGGATCTTCCTCAGGAACAAAATGTAAGAATTGTCAGGGCTTTTCTTAACAGGGTGTTCTATTACTACTCCCTAAATAAGGAAGTTATGATTTTTAATAATCGTGGTGGCCGCGCAGGTGCTTCTTTATTACATCCACATTCCCAACTTATTGCACTAGATGGTTTCCCTGGAATTATTGAACGAGAACGTCAAGGTGCCTTGGAATATTTTAATCAGCATAATGAGTGTTACTGGTGTGATCTTGTTAATACAGAGCTGTCTTTAAAAAACAGAGTAGTATACGAGTCTCCACATTTTGTGGTTTTAGTCCCTCAAGCTGCCCGTTGGAGTTATGAGCTTATTATGTTGCCCAAATCTCACAAACCCAACTTTGGTTTAATAGACGAAGTTGAGATTAACGACTTTGCCAAAGTACTAAAATCTGTGCTAATTGGTTATAATGTGCTGTTTGAAAAACCTGCTCGTAACTTTTGGATTCATACTCAACGATATGACCCTTTCCATTGGCACGTTGGTTTAATCCCTAACTTAAAAGTATTGGGTGGTATTGAGTTAGGTGCGGGTATTTGGGTAAGTGATCGCGCTTCTGCCGAGGATGCTGCCGCTCAATTGGGTCCCGTTGTAAAAAAAGCTTATGAATCTGAATAAAAAATTCCCCCGAATTAACGGGGGAATCTTTATTGTAAGCTTATAAAATTCGAGTAACTTTATTACTTAAGTTCTACTTTAGCTCCAGCTTCTTCTAATTTTTTCTTAGCTGCTTCTGCATCTTCCTTTTTAGCACCTTCTAAAAGTGTTTTTGGGGTAGATTCTACTAAGCTTTTAGCTTCTACTAAACCTAATGCGGAGTTAAGTTCTCTTACTGCTTTAATAACAGCAATTTTATTTGCTCCAGCTTCTTTTAAGACT
This sequence comes from uncultured Candidatus Saccharibacteria bacterium, assembly GCA_964402525.1. GTDB lineage: Bacteria > Patescibacteriota > WWE3 > UBA101185 > UBA10185 > CAYOCN01. Next base: position 5,207 of record CAYOCN010000028.1, read on the forward strand.
ACGTCGAACTCAGTCTTTTCTTCTGCTGGTTCTGCTGATCCGGCTGCTGCGGGCATCATAGCACCCATCATCATAGGGGCTGCTGCAGAAACTCCAAATTTTTCTTCTAATGCTTTGACAAGATCGTTTAATTCTAAAACAGTCATTTTCTCGACCATTTCCATTACTTTCTTGGCGTTATCTGATAATTTAATTTCTTCCATTTAATTTGCACCCCCTTCCTCTTTTTTGTTTTTAATTGCATTTACTGCATAAACAAATTTTCTCTGAACTCCTCCAAGAGTGTTTGTTAAGCCACTTAATGGAGATTTAATACTACCAATAAATCTGGATATCAATATTTCTTTTGATGGTATATTGCTAATTTCCTCTATCTTATCTGTTCCTGCATAAATTCCTTCTATTAAAGCGGCTTTTACTTTTGGTAATTCGAATTTTTTAGCAAATTCGACCACTGTTTTAATAGGGGATACTGCATCTTCGTAGGATAAAATTGCTGTTGTGGGACCTTTTAAAGAATCTCCTAATTGAGAAATATCTATGTTGGCTTCCTTTAAAGCAATTTTTAAAAGTGTGTTTTTAGCAATAACTACTTCGCCTTTGTTTTCACGAATTTGAGCTCTTAACTGACCTACGTTCTCGGCATTTAATCCTCTGTAGTCAGCTAAAAGTATAGATTTTGCTCTTTTAACTTTGTCACCCAATTTTTCTACTATTTGTTTGTTTTTCTTATTAGGCATATGCCCTCCATAAAATATGTAATTAAACCAAAAAAACTCACCCAAAGGTGAGTCTGCTTATAATACTTTCACTTAACTTACTAGCATTTTTCACCTGTGCAAGATTTTTAACCACTTTACTCGGGAGTAGAGTAGCCTTGCAGTCTTTGGTCGAAAGTCATTGTACCCTAGAATTGACTGTTATTCAACATTTACAACAAACCAGTCAAATTGTACATCAGTATCAATACTATCTTTTATTCCAACTGTAAATGATAATCCGCCATCTTTTGTTTTAACAAATAATGATTGGCCTTTTGTATCATTTATTGGTGTTATAAATACCTTTGAGTTGGTTTTTATAACTGTTGAGTTAATTTTTACTTCTGTTTTACCTTTTTCTAAAGTAGCAGTTCCAATAGTGTCAGATGACTCTTTTACAGAGTATTGTGCGGCTAAAACTTCACCAGCTTCAATTTTTCCTGTTGTCTTAATGGTTCCATCTGCTGTTATTATAACTTTTCCATCAAACATATTAATGTTTCCTGCTAAGTTCTTTTGTAAGTATAGGGACTGTGTTTCACACATAGCTTCATTCGTTCCACAAGCCGCTCCAGTGACTTCAATTGAATTATTTAAGGAATCTATCTTCACTAATCCTACTGTTAAGTTTTTGGTAATAGTTACATCACTTAATGTTGTGTTACCTAGTACAGCTAGGTCTGAGTTAATATTTAAAGTTTTTCCATCTTGACCAATTGTGAATCCAAAGGCATTTGCAAATGCTTTGAACTGATCGAAGGTGGTTGTAAGTTTATCTAATATTTCTTGTGGAGTATCAGCTTCACCAGCGAATTTATTTTGGTTGTTCCACATTAATCCTGTTACTACCATTAATGGTTTATCTTTATTCTTTTCACTACTCCAGTTTTCTAAAGCTTTACCAACTACAACTTGATTTTCATTTGTGGCTTTTTGAGCATAACCCCAATTGGTGGAGCTGGCAGTTACTAAATCACCAATCTTAAT
>CAYOCN010000029.1:0-6943 GCA_964402525.1 uncultured Candidatus Saccharibacteria bacterium
CCCAATCACCATCTTCACCAATCACCACAGGTTGTTTAGTGGTTTGAGGAATTGTCTCTGAGAATCTACCTTTTTTAGCAAGTATTACTAAATCCTCATTATATTTAAATAAAGGAAAACGACCCTTAAGTGGATTGTAATCTATAACCTCAAAAGGACCATCGGTATAAAACATCACCAAAGGAAGTTCAATACGATCAACATACACTAAGGTGTCAACCCCCATAACAGAATCTTTTAGCTGTAAAAGTCTAGCTTGAGAACCAGTTAAATCTGAAGGATAGGCCATTTCGCGGTTATAAAAGAGATACATCAAACTGGAAATAAATAACAAATACATTATTAAAATTTTTGCAAAAGAATTATTAAGAGGTTGGATGTATTCGGTAATAAAACCCAATAAACGATCCACAAGGTAGCCAATTAATAAAGAAGCAACAGGATATAAAGGCATTATGTACCAAATAAGTTTTGACTGAGCTGACGAAAAGAATAAAAAGATAAAAGAAAACCAAATAGTTAAAAATACAAATCTATTATCTTTACGTAACAATTTAAATAAGACAACGGGCAAAGAACCTAAAAATGCCACAAACCAAATACGCATACTTACACGCATCACAGTTAAATACCAAAAGAAAGGTCGTCCCTTATCTTCTATAGCAGTGGTAGCACGATTAATAACGTGATAACCAATATAGTTAGCAATAAAGGCATCACCATAACGACGCCACATTTCATAATGCCATGGCATAAATATTGCTAAAGAACTTAAAAACAAAGAGAAATAATTAACAAATAACTTTTTTGAAAACTTTTGCTGACCTGAGATTAATAAATATAATTCATATAAAAAGATAATAGGAAAAGGAATTAACCCAACAACACCTTTAGTCATTACAGCAAGTCCCGTTAATACACCAGACAAAATCCACCATAAAATATTTTTGGAAGCTTTACTTCGATAATAAATAATTAGAGCAAGTGTAATAAAACAAGTGGCAGTAACATCAGTCATGGCCATTCGTGAATAATATAAAAAATGAACAGTTGTAATAAGGGACAACGCGGCAATCAAACCGGCACTTTTGTTGAATAACTTTTTTCCAAAGAAATAAATAGCTACAACAGTAATAAATCCAAAAATAGCTGAGGGAAGTTTAGCGGCTAAACTACCAACTCCAAAAGCTTTCATTAATAAAGCCATACTCCACATATATAAAGGTGGTTTTTCATACCAAATTTTTCCAGGAACCCAATACTGCGTAATAAAATCATTATTCAAAACCATGTTTTTTTTTTTTTTTTCATAAATAGATTCATCCCAAGGTACCAAGTGATTTGTACTAAGGTTCAGAAATATTAATAAAATCCCAAGAAATGTAATAACTCCTACAGGTAATAATTTGGAATGAGCTATAAATTTAGATAAAGTGGCAAGAGAAAATTTCTTGCCCAAAACATTCCATCCGTAAGCAAAAAATAAAGTTAGAATTATCCAAAAAAATTCAGAGTTATAGGAATAAAAAATTCCAGCAACAAGCCACCCAAAAACAGTAGAAGCCATAGCGGCAGTAATAAGTTGAGTTTTTAGATTTTCGGCTTTGAAAGAGCCATAAAGTAAAGTTCCCTGTAGCAACACAATATAAAGAATAAATACACTTAAACCTAAAATTCCGGTTTCTGACAACAACTCACCCCAAATAGTGTGAGGAGGAACACGTGTGTTAAGAGCAGCGGGATCACGTCCAAAATAGGTTGAAGCAATTGGAGTTTTGCTAAAGTGCTCAAAAAATCCGCCGTAACCACCACCCAAGATTGGATAACTCTCAAATATTTGTAAAGATCCGGTTAATAATAAAAAGTGGGAATCAAAGGAATCCATTCGATAATTTAAATATTGTTTTATCTTTGCTCTAAAAGGACTGGATTTTATGCTGTACTCACGAACCATAGGTGCGGCAATTAAAACAAGTGCTATAAATACATATAAAATACCTTTGTAACCCCATTTCCTAACCAAAAGTATTAATATAAAAGATAAAAGTGAAACAAAAGCCATTATCCAAGCAGATCGGGAGCTGGTTAAAAACAACGTGGCTGTCATAGAAATTGCCATTAACGTGTATAAAGGTTTAAGTTTCCATTTTTCCACCAATATCAAAACTCCCAAAACAGGAATCATTGAAGCTAGTAGAGCACCGTAATGATTCACATCCCAAAATGTAGCGCCCACACGAGCAATATTTCCCGGAATACTCCACAAAGCACCAATAGTGATTCCATACTTTAACAAAATGAAATATTGTAAATAACCAAACAAAGTTAAACCAAATACCAAAAACATATAAAACTTTAGATATTTTAAAACCTTAACGGGTTTATCTTTAAAAAAAGTAACCATTAAAGTAACCAAAACTAAAACTGTAGTAAAAAATCCATATAAAAATAAACTGGCTTGAAGATTTTTACTAAAAATTAAAGAGGCACCACGAACTATCCACAACAAAAATAAAATAATAACGTAGGGATTATTAATAAATTTTAAAAAAGCTTCCTTACTACGTTTATAAACAAACCACAAATAAGCTTTGGTAAATCCGGCACAAAACACGCTAAGCATAAACATTCTAATTGGGAGCAAATCCCATTTATAAATGCTGAACAATTCCTTGTGTAACAAAACAGACAACACCATTAAAACATAAAGGGATAATTCAAAATTTCTTAAAAGTAAAATATAGGAAACGGCAAATATTCCAAGCAGGATAGCGATATCTAATATCATAAAGTTTTTAATACCTCTTTGTACACTTGTAAAGTTTCTTTAGCGGCATTAGTCCAAGTATAGTCTCGTTTCATGATTGGATCAATTTTTGGGCGTGGTGCAAAAAATTCTTTTTTAATAGCTTTTTTTATAGATTCAACGTCATCGGGTTTACAATATGAAACACATTCTCCAAGATATTCTTTGGCGCGATCTCCAGCCGCCACAGCATTAGTTCCACAAAACAAAGCCTCTAAAGAAGTTAAACCTGTGGTTTCAAACCAACTTGCAGAAACTCCTACTTTAGCGTTGTGATAGTAAGCGGGCATGTCTTCATAGGAAACTCTTTTTATGTATTTAATCCAAGAGTTTTTCTTAAGTTCATTAGAAAATCTCAAAGAATATTCCAAATGATTCACAAGATTTTTGGTACCAATTAAAACCAAAGGCACTTCAATATTTTCTTCTTTTCTAAAATCTTTTACCGCTTTAATAATGTTTAATTGATTTTTTCGTGGTTCAATACGACCAACACAAATAATATAATCTTTTAAATCAAGAGGATTATGGTCATCTTTGAAATGAATAAAGTTCTCCCCTACTCCATTTACAATTTTTTTCCAAGTAATATCAACACCAAAAGTTTTCTTTAAATCTTGAGCTTCTAACTCTGTTTGAACTAAAACCACATCAGCGGCCGCCAAGGATTTTTTGTGCATATTTTCTAAACCCATAAAAACACTGGCAATAACAGGTTTTGCTTTTTTTGGATTTAAAACGGATCTATAAACATTTTTAAAGGTGTCGCGGTGAAACTGATTTTTGAAAATTAATTTTTGTAAACGACGATAATCAAAAGTATATTCATCATCAAACTTTGTAACTTCTTGAAGGTTGTGATGAATTGGAGATAACACAACAGGTTTTCCTGCTTTTTTAGCTTTTTCAATGTAAAAATATGTTTCGGCAGTCCAGTCTAATTGAAAAACATGTACCAAATCATAAGGCGTCACGTCCACGTCTAATCCAGTTTTTATATCAACAGTAACACCGAGTTTTCGTAATTCTTTAGCAGTGTTCTCTATTTGAACTTTATCACCACCGCCATGCTCTAAAAGACCTATACGGCCAAGCATTAATATTTTCATTTTTCTTGTAATAATAAATTAATATATAACTTTAAATAATTATTAACAAAACCAGCATGGGAATAGTTTTCTAACACACGATCTTTAGCGGCTTTAACTTTAGACAAATTTATTGTGGAATAGGTTTTTTCCATTTTATCCGCTAAATCACCGTGAGAACCTGTTTTGAAAAAATCCACCGTATCAGTTCCTACTTCCTTTAACACAGGCAAATCAGAAGAAATTACAGGAATTCCCATACACATAGCTTCTATTAAAACTATTCCAAAACCTTCAGCTAAAGAAGGAAAAACAAAAACATCAAATAATGAATAAAATTTAACTTTATCTTCTTCTTCAAAAACACCGGTAATAATAACTTTATCGTCTATTTCAAGTTCTTTAGCTTGTTTTTTTAAATCTTTAGCAAGTTCGCCACCACCAGCTAAAACCAAATAAAAATCATCGCGGGTTAAAACAGAAAATCTTAAAAATTCGGCAAAAGCTTCCAATAAAATAGAGTGACCTTTTTCAACAGTTAAACGACTTACATTTCCAAAAACAAAAGCATTTTTTGGAATATCATATTTTTTCTTAAACTCATTTTTATATTTAACACGTTTTTCAGAAGGAATATTAAAACGGTCAATATCTAAACCATTTGGAATAACTTCTAATTTGGATCTAAAAATTCCTTCACGACCTTTTATTTTTCTACGAGAATCGGTTAAAGCAATTTCTTTTGTAGCTAATAAATTAACTAGTAACTTCAAAAAATTTAACTAAAGTATCAACAAAACCAGAAACTTGCCATTCGGAAATAGGAGTATGTGTGTGAGTAACTTTTACTTTGGTACCGGCAAACAAACCAGCAATCAACGAATTAGCCACCGCTTTTAACTCATGAGCATGCACTATATCAATATTTTCTTTTTTTAGAATATTTATTAAAAATGAAATATAAAACAAATCAATATCAAAACGAATTTCTCGTTTATAAACGGTGGCACCGGCATCAGCGTACCAATTTGCAATTTCACCTTTCTTACAGGCAACTACAACTTTGTTGCCGTTAGATACCATTCCTTTAACCAAATCCAAAACATGCTGTTCCATTCCACCAGGAGTTCCAGAGTTTAAAACATATAGAATGTTCATTTTTTTCTAAGCCCCTTTAAAACAAGCTTGAGCATTGTATTTACTTTACCATCCCAACTATTTTCTTTTGCCACTTTCTGTCGTTCTTTTATTTTTTTAAAACTATCTTCTTTCATGGCTAAAGTTAAATCATCTGAAAATTCTTGATAACTTTTAGCAATATAACATTCATCTTTAAAGGGAGAATACGCGGGAAGGTCTGTAACAACTACAGGAATTCCTGCGGACAACGAGTCGTGAAATTTAACAGGAAAACAACCACCTACAGTGTAATCATTTAGAACATAAGGAATAATTTCTACATCAAAACCCGCCATATAATAAATTTTTTCAGCGTAAGGTTTTGGACCCAAATAATGAATATTATCAAAACCATCTAAACCTAAAGTTCCAATATCAGCATCTTTATCCTTTAAGGCCATAGGACCAATTAAAACAAAAGAATAATCTGGGTGGTCTTTAGCAATTTTTCTAACCAACTCTTTATCAAACTTATATTCATCAAGAGCACCAATAAAACCAATACGTGGTTCAGGAATTTTTTTAAGATCTTCGGGTAATTGGTACTTAAATTTCTTAGTATCTTTAAAGCGTTCATAATCACCAACATTTGGAGTGAAATAAGTATTTTCATTATATTTACGCAATTTCTCAGCCAATCCGGGAGTGGTGGCAAAAATCATATCTGATTTTTTAGACAAATATTCTTCAGTTTGTTTTAAAGCTCTTTGTTTTTCTGGAGTGTTATATTGAGGGAATCCGGTGTAATTATCAACACAATCATAAATTAAAAAGTCATATTTTAAACCTTCTACATATTTTTTAAGTTGAGGAATTTCCACATTATAAATCCAGACTACAGTTTTTAAATTTTTATCTAAATACTTTTTAGATAATTTATTTATTTGGGAAACGTGCATAGCAGCGGTAATACTAGTAAAAGGAACAAAGTTTAAAGGTGTATAAACAATCACACCCGTATCATCAAACTTTAAACGCATTAAAAAACGCTTTAAATTCCATAAACCACGCTTTATTTGGGTTAAAAATACATTACCAGTATTTATTGGTGGATCAACAAATAACACGTTATTGCCGAGAGCGGCCATTCTGTACATAACATGCTTTTTATTAGTCCAATTTTCAAAATCCCAAAGTTGATTGGAGAAGCATATAATATTAATCTTTTCGTCTAGTAATGAAGACATAATTGTAGCTTATATTATACAGTTTTTTAGGTAGGTTGCGCTAATTACTAATTGGGCAAACATTTTGGACACGCCTGATTTAAAAGGTGAAGCTTAACTAAAACGCGGCGAACGTTAAAAAACATTTCGGAATCGCGAATAGACCAAAGCCACGAGGTATTTCTAAAACCTTTGTCGTAAGCCGCGTGCCAAATTCCATCAAAAAATACCACACCAAAAAGTTGCATTCCCAGGGATAATCCTAGAAAAATAAGAAAGATTTTCTTGTAACGATCGAAAAAAGTAGATGTTACAAAAGGGATTAACATAAGTACAAAAAAAGGAATAACGTCGGAACTCATTCTGTAACCAAAAGACCAGCCTCCATACCAATGTTTCCAAAAACTAATGATAAGTGTATGGATTACTGCGATTAAGCCAAAAATTAAATAAGGATTTATGGAGGTAATTAGTTTTTTTAAATTGGTAAAGTTTAGTGATTTTATAGATGAGTAAAAACCTACCAACGAAAAAAAGAATACAGGCGAATAAGTTAGGATGCCTTTACTTGGCGAAATCCAAACACCAATGAAGCTTTGAGGAAATGGCGATAACCAACTATCTAAAAGCTGAGTGGCGTAACCTTGGTTTGAAAGAGAAATATAATAAGTGTTGTTGTAAAAAAAGAAAAAAAGCAGGACGGG
>CAYOCN010000030.1:0-1517 GCA_964402525.1 uncultured Candidatus Saccharibacteria bacterium
TGAACCTTCCGTGGAAGAAGTTGCAAATTATTTTGAAAATGAAATATTATCTTCTGTTTTTGAACAAGTGGCACTTGAATCTGGTTTAAGTAAATATGCATCCAGAATGGTTAGCCTATACGGTGCCTCTCAAAATATTAAACGTAATATTAAACAAGTAGATTTCGATATTAAAAAATTTTATCATAAGGTGTTTAATAATAAACAGATGAACATTTTAGGGAGTATGAATTTGTGGAGGTAACTATGCATCAGGACCAACCTATTGGAAAAATTATTGAAGTTAAATCTAGTGTTGTAGAAATTGAATTTAATTCAAAATTAAAACCAGAAATATTTAATATATTGATTTTGGAAGCTGATCCTTCTATAAAATTTTTAGTTATGAAATCTTCAGATGTTGATACCTTCTATTGTTTACTTCTTACGCCTCAAATTTTATTGAGTAGAGGACAGCGAGTAGTTGATACCAAAGAAAAAATTCAAATATCTCTTGGTTCTGCCACTTTAGGTAGAGTTGTGGATTTATTTGGTAATCCTATTGATGAGCTTGGAAAGATAGAGCATGAAGACAAGAGATCTCTGTTCTGGCACTCTCCAGACTATACTGATGTGGTTACCGATCAAGAAATATTAGAAACGGGTATTAAAGTTGTAGACTTGTTTTGCCCTTTAGTTAGGGGCGGTAAAGTTGGATTATTTGGTGGTTCTGGTGTTGGAAAAACTGTTTTGTTAACAGAGGTATTACACAATGTTATTGATAGAGATAAAGAACACACTGTATCCGTTTTTTGTGGTGTTGGCGAAAGAACCAGAGAAGGGCATGAACTTTATAACGAATTAAAAGGTAAGTATATTTTGGATTTGGTCTCTCTTGTATTTGGTCCTATGGGATCTTCTGCGGCTTTGAGATACTTAACTGCCTATGCAGGTGTTACTTTGGCTGAATATTTTAGAGATGTTAAACATAAAAATGTTTTGGTTTTCGTTGATAATATGTTCAGATTTGCCCAAGCTGGCAACGAGCTATCTTTACTGATGAACAATATTCCTTCAGAAGATGGTTACCAAGCAACTCTCGTTTCCGAAATGGCATCTATTCACGAACGTTTGGTTTCAAAAAATAACAATTTTATTACTACAATTGAAGCTGTATATTTGCCTTCTGACGATATTTTGGATCAGGCGGCCCAATCCATGTTTGGTTATTTAGATTCATCCATAGTTCTATCCAGAGATGTTTACAGAGAGGGAAGACTTCCTGCTGTTGATATTTTGTCTTCTGATTCCAGTATTCTAAACCCTGAAAATGTTTCTAAAGATCACTATGACATTGCTACTCAAGCTAAAGGTTTATTAAAAAAGGCTCAGACTTTAGATAGAATAGTTTCGCTGGTTGGTGAGTCTGAATTGTCTGATGAAGATCGCATCCTTTATGCACGTGCCAAAAAGTTAAAGAATTATATGACCCAAAACTTTTTCTCTGCTGAAGATCAAACAGGTAAACCAGGTGCTTA
>CAYOCN010000030.1:1617-6707 GCA_964402525.1 uncultured Candidatus Saccharibacteria bacterium
TGCGCCTAAATCTAATTGATAGGATTTACCCATTGTAGAAACTATAAAGATACTTTTTATCCAGTTTGGTTTTGCTTTAGCTGGTTTGTTTTGTTTAAGAGAAGTTAGTACAGCATTTAAATTTTCAATTAAAGCTTTCTCTTCAAAACTAACTTTTCCTAAAATAGTATGTGCAACTGGACCATCTTTTTCATTTTTAACTTCGATTTTACCTTTTTTGATTTGTTCTACTGCTTTTTCTACATCTTCAGTAACAGTTCCTGTTTTAGGATTTGGCATGACTCCTGCAGGTCCTAATACTTTTGCAGCTTTGGCAAGTTTTGGCATGTATCTAGGTTCTGTAACTATTACATCAAAATCAATTCGTGGTTTAAGTTTTCCACTAGCAAGTTTATCAATATCTTCTTCTGTAAGTTCTAAATCTGCATTAGCAATTTTTTTAGAGGCTAATACTGCAACTTTTTTAGTTTTACCTGTTCCATTTGGCAATACTATTGTGTATCTGATATTCTGCTCTGTTTTAGCTGGATCCATATCTAAATTTATGTGAATTTCCACTGTAGCATCGAAATTTTCTTTTGATGTTTCTTTAACTTTTTTTATAGCTTCTTCTATTGAATACATATTATTGGACCTCCACACCCATTGATCTAGCAGTACCTTCTACTATTTTAACTGCTTGTTCTAAATTTTTTGTATTTAAATCTGTCATTTTTATTTTTGCAATTTCTTCAACCTGAGCTTTTGTCATTTTTCCAACTTTAGTTTTGTTTGGAACTGCAGAACCTTTTTGTATCTTTATATATTTTTTAATTAAGTTTGAAGTAACAGGGGACTTTGTTATAAAAGTAAAAGTTCTATCTTCAAATACAGTTAAAATCACTGGTATAACGTCTTCACCCATTTTTGAAGTTCTTGCATTGAATTCTTTACAGAATTCCATTATAGGAACACCATGTTGACCAAGAGCCGGTCCAATTGGAGGAGCTGGGTTAGCTTTTCCTGCTGGTATTGCCAATTTTACTAATGCTTTTATTTTTTTTATTTTTGCCATATATTTTAAAACCTTATTAAATTCTGCTTACCTGTATGAAGTCTAGTTCAAGAGGCGTTTCACGTCCGAATACTGAGACGAGTACTCTAACTTTTCCTTGATCTTCATTTACTTCATCAACTTTTCCTAAAAAGTCCTTAAATGGTCCTTCAGCAACTTTTACTGAATCGCCTACACTAAATTTAGCTTCAAATTTAGGAGCTTCCATTTTAGCAAATCTCATTAAAGCTTTCACTTCACTTTCTGGAAGTGGGGTAGGGGTGCTTCCCATTCCTACAAATCCTGTTACTCCTGGTGTTGATCTAACTATATGCCATGCATCGTCTTCCATAATCATTAATACTATTAAGTATCCAGGGAATAACTTTTCTTCTATTGATCTTTTTTTACCTTCTGAGACAACAATTTTTTGTTGTTGAGGAATAAACATTTTAAAAATTCTATCAGTATATCCCGCAGCTTCTGCTCTTTGTTTTAATGTTCTAGCAACTTTTGTTTCATGGCCTGAGTAAGTATGTACAACATACCATTTTGCTTCTTCTGATACGTCTGGATTTATTACAACAACCCCTTCTTCGGAGTTTGTTACTTCTTCAGTTTTATTTAAATCTTGTTGATCGTTCATCTTATTATTCTATCTAACTATTAAGATAGTTAAAAGCTCTTTAAACACGTAATCAAAAACCATTACAAATAGGCCAACTGCTAAACTAACACCTACAACATAGGTAGTCAAGCGCGTAGTCTCTTTTTTACTTGGCCAGGTTACCTTTTTAATTTCTTCGTAAGCTGACTTTATATAGCCCGAAATCTTGTTCACGTTGGTGATTTTAGCATTTTTATATAGTGTTTGGAAGTGTTTTGTTTATGCAAATGCTATAATGGTTGGATGTTAGAATTGTTAGTAACTAGTCCTATAATTTTTTTGTTTGTAGCTAGTTCTTTAGTTATATCTATTTCAATTCATGAATTTTCTCACGCATTAGCTGCAGATTTGCTAGGGGATTCCACTGCAAAGTATTTAGGTAGGTTAACTTTAAATCCCGCAGCACACCTTGATAAAGTTGGTACTTTGTTTTTAATCTTTTTAGGTTTTGGATGGGGGAAACCGGTACCTTTTAACCCCATAAATTTAAAAAATCCACGAAGGGATGCCGCACTGATATCCTTTGCCGGACCTCTTTCTAATTTTTTATTAGCCGTTGTGTTAGCTTTTATGGCTAAATTATTTGTTGGTGATGCCTTAATTTACTCATTTTTGTATTTGACCATTTCATATAACCTTATGCTCGGATTCTTCAACTTAATACCTGTGTCACCCCTTGATGGTTTTAAGATTGTAAATGGCATTTTACCCTTTGATTTAGCCATTCAGTGGCAACAAACAGAGTCTTTTGGGGTGTTTATACTGTTGCTACTTGTAATTACAGATTCATTTAGCAAGTTTATATCACCTTTAGTTTCTACTACGTTGCATACTCTTGGTTTGAGTTAATATATACCTCAAAGTGTCGCTGTTTTTCATATTGACTGTTTTCTACAATTTGTTAATCTATATTTAGAGTTCGATTAGCTTCCAAATAGATTCTCGGGAAGCAAAGTGCCTGATGTTATCGGCTGAGCTGGTTCTCAACTGAAATCCTTCATTCTTTTACTAGGGTTTTGGTGTAGTCAAACATTTTTGTTCATGACTTAGAAACCCACCTTTCCATTATATGGAAGGAATTTACAGGCCAGCATTACACGACACATTGGGCATGTTCTTATTTTTTGTTAGTTAATATTAACTGTTCGTTTTGTTTTTCGTGTTAGTGTTTCTCGTGTTTCAGCCTTCTGGACATATGTTGCGTTTCGATTATATTTAAGTCCCGCGTTTTTGCGGGACTTTTGTATTTTCTATACTATAATGGACAAATGACATTATTTAGTGGAAAAGAGCACGCTGCCTTATTGGAAAAGAAAATATTAGAAGTATCTGAAGATATTAGAAAATCCTATTCTTTATTAATTGTTCAGATTGGAGATGACCTTTCCTCAACCAAATATATTAACCTCAAAAAGAAATTATGTGAAAAAGTAGGTATTACTGTTGAATTTTTACCCCTAACCGGAAATGAAGAAAATATTAGAGACATTGTATCTTCACATTTTCATAAATCTTCTGTTAATGGCGGAATTATTCAACTTCCTTTACCCACTAATGATTTATATGATTGTTTAAATTTAATTCCCGTGGAGAAGGATGTTGATTTGTTATCCCAAGTTGCCAAAGACATTTTTTATTCCGGAAATTTTACAAAACTTTCTCCCGTGATTCGTGCCCTTGATTATTTTATAAAGTTTGTAAATTTTTCTTTCGGTAAAGTTGTCATAGTTGGAGATGGTTTATTAGTGGGGAAGCCCTCTTATCATTTTTTAAAAACATTAGGTTTTGATGTAATCATTATTACTAATTATAAAACTGGTGATTATATAGATGCGGATTTACTTGTTTTAAGTGTTGGAATTCCAAATTTAGTTTTAGGTCAAAATATAAAAGCCGGTTGTCACGTTGTAGATTTTGGTTCCTCCGTTGTTGAGGGAGTTGTGGTGGGGGATTTATCTAAAGATTCTGTAATCGATCATCTCGGATGTATCTCCCTGTCTCCGGGTGGTGTAGGACCTCTGGTGGTTAGATTTTTAGTGATGAACCTATTGGGAATTTAATGCTTATCAAATATTAATATATCAACCTTTGATAATGTCTTTGTAAAAATCCTCTTTAATTTTATTTTGTGAAATATTATGAAACTATTACCGCGGGTTTTACCCCGCGGCGTAGTTAATAAAGATTTATCTTCTGTTAAATCTGTTATTGGTTTCTTTCATTGGTTTAGCGACAGAAACGATAATGTTTCTTTCACCGATTGGAGAATTGTTTAATTCTTCAATAGCTTTTGAAGCTAATGCGTCATCTTCCAATTCAACAAATCCAAAACCTTTGCTTCTTCCGCTCATTTTGTCATTTATAATAACTGCTGAAAGCACGTTACCATAGTTGGCAAAGATCTGAGCAAGCCCTTCGTTTGAAGTGCTATAAGGTAAATTACCTACGTAAAGTTTAGTCAATTTATTTTCACCACCTTAATCAATTACATGCTGCGTTATTTTTTAATGAGGATACTATTTTTTTAAATAAGATATCTGTCTTCATTAACTAAATGCAAAGCAGCGAACAGAGTATTTACTGGTCCCCTGTTCAGAAATAACACGTTTATTATAACATCTTTTTAAAAAAACTACATTACTAGGGGTTTTGGGAATTTTTTTGTGGGTTTTATTGAAGTGGTATCCTCGCAAAGTTTTTGGTTTTGCGAGGATTTACAAAAGTTATTTCAGAAATTTTTTTGCCTCTTGAAAGTTTGCAGTTAGCACCGGTTTTCCATCTTCCACCAGTTCATAGTTCAAGAAAGGAAGGGGTGATTGAGCACACTCTCTGACTTTTTCCTGTAACTCCGGGACAGAATACACGAAGAATGCGTTCATCTGAATTTTTTGAGCGGCGCTTTTTGCCAACAGGGCAGCAGTTGGTGTTTGGCTGTGTCTGTCGCGCAAATCCATTGTTTTAAATAGTCTTATGATTACATGTCTTGGTTCCATTTCTTTCTCCTTTTGTGGTATTTGAATTTTTCGAATTATACCACATTGCTAACACCTATGTTTTATATTATATTACTAGCCAAAATTAAAAGGCAGGGAGTTAAACTTCTTTCTGGGGTTAAGGTGACGCTGGATATAGTCAATTCACCTTCTGATGGGTTTTCCACTTGGGAACTTTCCATGTTTTTTCTCTCATAATACATATTTGTTTCACAAAATGTACGAACTAGCTTTGCTGTCCTTCTTTTGCACATCCACCAAGAAAAATAACGGCTACCTTTCGGTAGCCTTATATCTTACTTGGCAGGGGTGGCAGGAATCGAACCCGCGCTAAAGGTTTTGGAGACCTCTGTACTGCCACTATACGACACCCCTACATTTATCAATGGAGCCTGAT
>CAYOCN010000031.1:0-6455 GCA_964402525.1 uncultured Candidatus Saccharibacteria bacterium
CCTTATCGTCAGGAAGATTGTCTAACTTAGGTTATGACGGTTGCCTTGACCTTGTGGGCAGGCGACCGTCAACACGCCAATTGTAAGTGCCGTAGGCTTGCAAGCCCCCTCCTTCAGGTGGGGGTAGTTGACTTAGTTGACTCAAACATTTTACGTCTTTGCAATAGACCATTTGCAACCGTTGAAGAAATGAATGAGAAAATTATTTTTCCTTCTACAATTTGAAAAATATTTTTAATGATGTATATTTATCTGTGTAGATGTATTTATTTGTATTAAGAATAGTTTATAATTAAAGATGGGTATTTTTATATACTCGACAGATAATTGACAAAAACAATTAGGAACAATTAGATATGACATTCTTTACAAGTGATATTCATGGATATCATAACAATATTATAAAACTTTGTAATCGTCCATTTAATAACATGGATGAAATGTTGCATACGATTATCACTAATAACAATTCTGTAGTTAGTGATAGCGATATAGTTTATGATTTGGGTGATTTTGCTTATAAATGTAACCCAATTAAGGTTCCAGAACTTTTGAAACAACTAAAAGGTGTACGACGTTTGTTGCCGGGAAATCACGATAAAATTTTTCAACAAGCTCTTAATAATGGATATTTGAAGGATTTGATTAGTTCTGGAAAAGTTGAAATTATTGGTGAATTTTATCCTAATCAAACTATTAAAATACTTGAGATTGAAAGAAAGATCATCGTTATCTCGCACTATGCTTTACGTTCTTGGCCACATGCATTTAGGGGCAGTATAAATTTGTTCGGTCATAGTCACTCAAAACTTCCACCATTATATCGTAGTTTTGATGTTGGAGTTGATGCGTGGAATTTCTTTCCAGTTTCTTTTAATCAAGTTCTAGAAAAAGTAGAATCAATTCAAGATTTTAAGGAAATCTAAAAATGAAAAAATTTGAATACCAAGAAATCGAAAAAAATGCTAATTACATGTGCATGACGCATCAAGAACTTCAAAGATTAGGTTTAGAAGGATGGGAATTGGTAGCGATTACAGTTAAATCACATAATTCTTATATATCATGTTATATCTTTAAACGAGAAATTTGCGAGGATTCAAATGATTAATTATCAGGAACACTTAGATGGCAAAGTAATTAGAGATGGAAAAGTAGCAGTACTATATTCGCCTGGATATGGTGCAGGATGGTATAGCTGGAACATTTATGGTAGACCAAAGAAATGGATGCTTTTCCATCCTTTAATTGTTGATGCAGTTGAAAAAGGAGATAGAAAATTAGCAGAAAAAATTGCCAATAAAATTGATCCCAATGGCAGTTATAGCGGTGCAGAAGATTTGGAAATAGAATGGATTGAACAGGGGCATTCTTTTAAAATTGAAGAATATATACATGAATCAAAAATTGTAACTTGGGCACTTGCAGTAAATGGGGCTCCTGACTTTTATCAAGTAACTCAACTAGATGAGGAAACACAGTGGCATTTTGATAAAGGTGTATCTATAAAGCCATATTTGATAGATTTTTATAACAACACAGATTTTGAAACATATTATCAAGAATATTTAGTAAACATTTTAAATAAAATGAAACAAAAGATAGAGGAAATTGTTTCAAATACTGATTTAATACAAATTTTAGAAGATACATGGCAAGAAAAAGTAGAAAATGAAATGGTTATAATTCCAAATCCACTCACTCAAGGAGGTTTTGGCCCTAAAATAGAAAATACCAATTATCAAGTAATATCTGGAATTAACAAAGATAAAGTAATACATAAAGTACTGCACGAGGGATCTCATCCACTTGCAAAAAAGGTTCTGAAACCGTACGAAGAAGAAATAAATAAATTAAGTAATTTATTGAAAAAGGTTCAAGAAAATCCAAATTATCCAAAAGCCTATAATAATTGGCATACTTGTTTCGAAGAACACTTTATAAGAGCCACCCAACTAGGGATAATGGATCCAAAAGTTATAGAAAATTACGATATACAAACACTTTTGGAAAAA
The DNA here is from genome assembly GCA_964402525.1 of uncultured Candidatus Saccharibacteria bacterium. Lineage (GTDB taxonomy): Bacteria > Patescibacteriota > WWE3 > UBA101185 > UBA10185 > CAYOCN01. The sequence goes on from CAYOCN010000031.1 coordinate 2,016, forward strand.
GAAATAGATGATAACGGTATGATTTTTATAAACTTGTTTTGTACAAAAATAATGAAATATGGAACTAAAGATGCCTTACTTGAAATTATTAAGGAATTAAGTTTGTTACCAAAATAACTATAAAGGAATATATTTACGATGTACCTTATGAGTATTTTCCACAACTAAATTTTTTCCAGTGCCACAATTTCAACGGTTTTATGGGCGCGGCTTAAATCTGATGAAAACACCACATCAAAATTAACATTTTTTAATATTTGTGCTAATTCTTGTGCTTGTTTATGTCCTTGTAGAATATTATTAACGTTTTCAGTTGATTTCCCATGTCCGGCTATATAAAGGGTGCAGTAGTTGTTTTTGTTAATATGGTTGCTCGTAGCGGTAATTGTTACAGATTCTATGCTAAAATTGCCTTGTATTATAGTGTTTTTGGAGGGATACCGAAGTGGTCATACCGGGCTGGTCTCGAAAACCAAGCGTCACGCAAGTGGCACAAGGGTTCGAATCCCTTTCCCTCCGCCATGAAATTTCAACAGTTTACTTGTTTGTATAGGCGCCATACAGCGCAATACTAACCGCTACAGATAAATTAAGAGAATCCACCTTTGTATTTTGAGGTATCTTAACACTTACGCCTTTTTCTTTGTATTTGTCGTCTAAGCCATTACCTTCATTTCCAAATACAAGAGAGTAGGGGTTTTTAAACTTAACTTTATCCAATAGGTTGTCCCCGTCACACATGAAAGTGTAAAGGTTGTGTCCAAATCTTTTTTTGTAATCATCGAACTCTGAAAAATATTCAAAATTTAAGCTAAAAACAGCCCCCATAGAAGCTCTAATTGCCTTAGGGTCAAAAATATCTACTGCGGGTTTAATAATTACTAAATCCGTAAAATCCAGCGCCAACATTGTTCTGCAGATAGTTCCTAAATTTCCCATATCGCTGGGGTTTACTAAAACAACATGATTATTTGTTGTGCTTAATGTAGTTGTGTATTTTTTGAATACTGCCACTGCGTATGTATTTTCGTTTAAGGCTAGTTTTTCTACTTGTTTTTGGTTGTTTTCAATAGAAATATTTAACCTTTTACAAATATCTATGATTTTTGGTATACCACTATTTTGTAATCCCTTGGGGTTTATAATTACTTTAACAACTTCACCGACCCTTTTTTCAAGTGCTTCTATTGTGGGCGCTACACCAATTGCGTAAGAATATTCAAAATTTTTGTTATACGATTTAAACATGTTAGTTAGTATTATAACGATTTGCGAGAAAAAAGGCCCAGTGTATTTGCTATTTAGTATCAAATACCCGAGCCTTTAGTAATTTATTTTTTGTTTGTAGAGCTAAGAAATTCAACAAAGGTTATCCACACCCCCAAACAAAAAATATAAACACCATAACAACAAAAAGCAATCATTATCGGGACTACAAGATACAATCCCAATAAAATAAATAAAATACCCAGTCCGCATACCCCAGAAGCCGTCTTAATGGATTTTAGGAGACGATTGTGGTGGTCAGTTGGATCTTTTGTACACTTTAACTCCTTTGTATCTTCATTCAAGACAGCTATGGCAGGAAAGATAAAAGACAAACCCACCACCCACGCAACAATTAGATGTGCTAGTGGAATATAAACCCCCAACCCTTCTGGTAACATTGCCATAAGAGCAGACACTATAGGAATTGGAATCATTTTTTTCTCCTTTTTGTTTTATTTTCTTTAAAAGATGTTGCTATTGTAGCAACAAAAGAAAGTATTTCAAGGTGGTGACGGTTATTAAAGCTACCAAGGTACAATTTTGCTATAATAACTTCCTATGAACAACATAACTAAAAAACACTTTGTGTTTGATTTAGACGATACCATTACTGATTCTTATGACTTTAACCAACAAATGTTTGTTGATACATTTTTGCCCTATTTAGATGTAAGTAATGTGGGAACCGATAAATTCTTAAGAGACTTACACTACAACGGTAGAGGTACTTCCATGCATACACATTTTGAAGAAGCTACACAGCATTTTTCCTTAAATTTAAATCCAGTAGATTTAGTAAGAGAAAATGAATTACTACACATTAAAAATGTGGACAAGATAAAGATATTTGATGCGGTGGCAGAGGTAATTGCTGGTTTAAAGACTGCAAACAAGAAAGTTTCTATATGTACCAACAGGCAAACGGAATCTTTAATGAAAATATTGGATAATCACGGTATTACTTCACATTTTTCAAATATAATTTCTTGTAGTGACGCCGGACATGAAAAACCAGATCCTTATTGTTTACTGGAACTTGTTGAAAAAAGTGGAGAACCCAAAGAAGATTTTATTTATTTTGGTGATTCAAAAACAGATTATCTTTTTGCAAGAGATGCAGGTGTGGATTTTATAATTGTTGACCACTATTTAAATGAAAAGAAGTTTTACAAAATGATTTTGCAAGCTTTTATGTAAGTGCGTGGTTTAGTTGTTACTATGGCAACCAATATCCATACATGCAGGGCAGGAAGGTTTTACTTTGCATGTAATTGGACACTTATTATATGTAAATCTTTTACAATATCCTTCAGAAGTTTTATCTAAAAACACCTCTGTTTTAAATAGTATTACTAATATTCCCGTAACAATTATAAATAAAATACTTGTGTATACTATCTTTTTATATTTCATATAAACTCCTGAAATAAAGGAACTGACATCATCCAATGAAAAGTTTTCTTTCCATTTGATTCTACATCTTTCCAATGTTTTTCAAATAAATCTTTACGTATGGTTCTAAAACCCCACTCATCACATTTTTCTGTATGTCTTTTTGCTGGATCTGCAATATAAAAGTGGGTTTTGTTAAAGCCAAATATCACAGAGTAGTGGCCTGTTTCCAACTTTTCGTATTCCTTTCCGTTGTCACCCCAAGATTGATAGTCAATCAAGCATAAGTTTAAATTTGTTATAGCGCTTTCCACTATTGTTACGGAAGATCTTTCAAAAACAGTGTGTGCCACTTTTAATTTGTTTAACGTTGTTATTAATGCTTTTGGAGTTGTTCCGTCTTCAGGTGTTGTTTTCCCCATTTCCATTAATTTTTCCTCATCTATTTCTTTTCCTAGTGTGTCTAAAATGATTTTTAGTGACGCAGGACCGCAGTCATACTTTTCGTCTTGAAGGTTTCTTTTTACAGGTAAAATTACAGATTCAAAGCTTGTGTGTAGCATACTAATATAATACATTAATAGCTGTATCGTGGGTATTTCGTGATAAAATGAACTCCGATAAAGCTGTTCTTGGAGGGATCGCATAGTGGTCTAGTGCGCAGTCCTGGAAAGACTGTATAGGAGTGATCCTATCGAGGGTTCAAATCCCTCTCCCTCCGCCATGTATTAATATTGGTACATTTTCTATTGTTAGAAAACATGTTTCATAAATTAAATATTTTGTTTTCTTTTTTAAGAAATTTAAGTATTTACGATCGTATTTTTGTAATTTCATCTCTATTATTTGTTATACCTTATTATATATTTCGTCCTATTGAGCTTATTTTAGTTATTTTTGCTCAATATTTTATTTTTAATATTTGTTTACGTTTAGGTCATGTTTTTACGATAAAAAAAATATATGCAGTGCCCTCTTTATTGGCATTACTTTTTTATTCGTATTTTAACTCTCGCCTTGTTAGTGCTGACGGCCTTAATTATCATTTAAAGTTTATTTTGGCAATAGTTGAAAAGGGTTATGTTGCTACCACTGAATATCCAATTAAGCCCTATTTAGGGGAGCTTATACTTGCACAAGTTTATAAATTTTTTGGGTTACATGGGTTTTCTTTATTTTTAGGATTTATAGCTGTTATTAACATTTTATGTATTAGTATCTTGCTAAAGAAACTGATTCGTTTATTACCCGACTTTATAGATAAAAATCTTACATATTACCTTTCACTATATTTGGTTGTATTGTCCCCAACTTTTTTGGCATTTGCTTCACAAGAGCTTAAAGTTGATTTGATTTCTAGTTTATTTATGTTTTTGAGTATGATTTTGGTTTTGAATATGATGAGTGTGCCTGATTTTACAAAAAAGGGCTTATTACTTTTATTGCTTGCTTTTTTAACGGGTATTTCCGTAATAGTAAAAACTTCCACCTTAATTACATCTTTGGGGTTATTTATATCTGGAAGTCTTTTATTACTTAAAAATTTTCGAGATAACTTTTTTATTTTTTTTATATTTTGTCTAGTTGCTTGTTTCTTATATATATCACCTGTTTTAATGTGGGGAATATATTATGGTGGGACATTTCCGCAATTTGAAAATCTTATAAATATTAAGGGGGTCTTAAAATCAGAAGCTCCGTTAATTTTTTTGGCAAGGGACCCTACTATATTATCTCAGTGTAATTCTGCTAAGTTGAAAAAAGATTATTCTTCTTATG
>CAYOCN010000032.1:0-6418 GCA_964402525.1 uncultured Candidatus Saccharibacteria bacterium
TACCCTCCTCTTTATTTCTATCGCGTTCTGCTACATCATTGGTATAAATTATTGCTGATTCGTCTTTTATGACTTTGCTGTACATTTCGGTGTTGTTTACCACCCAGTTGTAGCCGTAATAAGGTACACCCAATATTAATTTGTTTGGAGGTGCTACAGCCATAAAATCTTGTAACATGGTTGTAACGTTAAATCCATTTCCCCCAAGAGGTGCTACCGGTCCTGTGGTGTCTGACGCAGGTCTGTGAAAGTCGTAGGCCATAATAAATATTCCATCCGATACTCTTGCTAAATCTTCCACTTTGGAACTTATTCTGTCTCCCCTAACAGAATCTGCGAAAGCTGATGTTACTAAGAATGAATCTTTAAATTCGTAATCTAATTTTTGATTTAGGAATTCAACAAATTTTACATACTTTTCGGCTTTATCCACCGCGGTACCTCCACCATATTCAAAGTTTAAATTTACGTGTTTAACCCCCATTTTGTTCATCTCGCTAGATAAATTGGTGTATAAGGTTTCCCAACACTTTGGACAATCTAAAAAGGCGTCCGACACGTCATCTTGATGTGACACAATAGTTAATGCAAACCTAACTCCATATCTATCGCATCTATCTATTAATTCTTTTATTGTTTGATTTTCTACCCAGTTGTTGTATCCAGGTTCTAAATTTCCATCATCGCGTTCTTTTTTAAAAGAACCATCTGCGTTTAAATACAAACCAAAATAAGCTATATCTGTTAATTTATCTAGTTGTAAATTTCTTACTTCGCCTAAATTCCACCATGGTAAATATCCGTAAATAATTTTTCGGGGTTTATCATGTCTTCCAAAAAGTGAAAATATGTTTAGGGCGTCATTTACAGGGGATACGATGTTTACTTGATAATCTATGTTTTTAACAACTCTAACTGCTATGCCAAATACAATTACTAGGGCAATTAAAAATAGCATCGTCTTGGTCTCTATTTTCATTACATCATTCTCTCATGAAATAAGATATGAATCTAATGATAAAATATACATGTGTTTATAAGAAAAAATGGCAAAAACCTATTTAAATTTTTATTAGTTTTTGTAGTTTTGGTGATTGTTAGTGGCATATCTCTGTATTTTTTAAATAAATCTAAAGTTGTTAAAGATATGGTTGATGTGCCCTCAAAAATTGTTACAAAGGAAGATACCAAAAAATGTGTGAAAAGTGACCAGATCGAATATCTTTATTACGATGAAACCCCTGTTTTATGGGAGAAAAACAATAAGTTTGGATTGTACGTTTATGCTGAAAACAAGGATTTTTTTGAATTAGCTCAAAACTTAGTTAATTCTAATGGGGGAGACTGGGGTTATGTTTTGATTCCTTATAACGTTAAGGATCGTGATGTTGATAAATGGACTAGAGTGTTTGATCAGTTAAAACAAAAACATTTGATACCGGTGGTTCAGCTATGGGATATTGATACAGATAAATATAAAGAGCAAACTAGTGATGCTGCTGTATTTTTAAACAAATTTGTTTGGCCAATTAGATATCGTTACATTAGTTCTTACAATGAGCCTAATTCTGCTGCGTTTTGGTATGGAAAAGTTGATCCTGAAGGTTATGCAAAAATATTAAAATACACTGTGGAATCTTTTAAATCCGAAAATAAAGATTTTTTTGTAATGAATGGTGCTTTAAACATGAGCGCTCCAACAAATGCTAGTCATGTGGATTCGCTTCAATATATGTATCAAATGAATAAAGCTGTTCCTGGAATTTTTGAAAAACTTGATGGATGGGCATCTCATCCATATCCACAGCCAAACTTTTCGGGTAGTCCCTATGACACAGGTCGTTGGAGTATTAAAGGTTATGATGAAGAGCTTAACTATTTAAAAAACACTTTAAAGGTTTCAAAGGAACTTCCAGTTTTTATAACTGAAACTGGTTGGGCGCACGAAGAAGGTGCTAATTTTAATTACAGTTACTATTCTGTTGATAAAGTTTCAGAATTTTTTAAAGTGGCCTTTGAGGAAGTGTGGTTAAAAGATGCTAGAGTTCGTGCAGTTATGCCATTTACCGTTAGATATGATCCACCTCATGACCATTTTAGTTGGGTTAATAGCGACAACGTTCCTTATAAGCATTATGATGCTGTGAAGGAATTAAAAAAGGTAAAAGGTAAACCACCGGTACTTAATTCTGCAAGTATTGTGGTAAATAAATGTGAGTAATATGCTTAATAATGTAATGACAAGTACCACAACCAAAAAAATTGCTTCCAACACTATATATCAGATAATTGGTAAGGTTTTGAGTATGTCCGTTACCGTATTAGCCACGGTGATAATAACCAGATTTTATGGAAAAGAAGGTTATGGTGAGTTTAGCTTAATGCAAACGTGGCCTGCTTTATTTTTTGTAATAGTTGATTTTGGTTTAAATGCCATTGCCACACGTGAATTGTCTAAAGATTTTTCTTTGGCTTCAAAATATTTAGGTAATATATTTTTAATTAGAGTGGTATTTTCCTTAATCTTAATGGGTTTATTGTATATCGCTTTATTATTCTTTCCGTATTCAAAAAGTTTAACTTTTGGTATTAGTTTATCGTTGTTTTTGATACTAACTCAGGCTTTATACACCACAACTAATATAGTTTTTCAGGTAAAACTAAAATACGATCTTTCAACCTTGGGTTATCTTTTTGGATATGGGTTTATTTTAGCTGCCACGTTGGTGTTGGCCTTTTATAAAGCAAGTATTACTTGGGTTAGCTTTAGTTATGTTATTGGTGGGTTATTAACGTTTGTGGCTAATTATTTTTTTCTATTAAAACTTGGTGTAAAGCCTAATTTTACTTTTGATCCAAAATTATTTAAGTTTTTGTTTTTTAGTTCACTACCCTTGGGTTTTATGTTTTTATTTAGCCAAATAAACTTTAAATCAGATTCAATACTTTTGTCCGTGATGCATCTTCCCACCACATACGGTTTAAATAACACTGAATCGGTGGCCGTTTATTCACTGCCCTATAAAATATTTGAAGTGGCTTTAGTTGTTCCCACCTTCTTTATGAATTCCGTTTACCCTATATTAGTCACCCACATGACTGAAGGTAAGGAACGCTTAAAAAAGACTTTTATTAGATCTTTGGGGTTTTTAGTTGGTGCTTCCGTACTATGTAGTTTATTGGGAATATTACTTGCACCACTAGCAATAAATTTATTAGGTGGTGATCAATTTTCTGAATCTATTTTAGTTTTGCAAATATTAATGGGTGGTTTATTGTTTTATTACACCACTCAGCCTATTTCTTGGCTTATTGTTACACTTGGAAAACAAAAATATTTACCTTTTATTTATTTAATAAGTGCTGTTTTTAATGTTGTGGCAAACTTCATATTTATACCAAAGTATTCTTTTTATGCCTCAGCTGTAATAACCAACTTATCAGAACTTCTTATTTTATTATTGCTTGTATATTTTGCTGTCCAATCTTGGAAAGAAAAATATGCTTAAGAAATTTTTATACCTTTGCTTTATCACATTATCTTTAGGGCAGTTTTCCGCTATATACAAGCAAGGTGATGCTAGTGTTTATTTATTCGATATTTGCATTTTTGTTTTTGCGGTTATAGGAATTTCTCAATTTTTACTTTCAAAGAAAAAATTCTATATTCCAAAACCTTATATATTTTTTGGAGGATTTATTGGTGTGGCAATTCTTTCTTTAATACGAGTTGTTCCTCACTATGACTTTTATGAACTATTAGTTTCAGCTTTTTATTTGTTTAGATTTATTTCTTATTTTTGTGCGGGATTAGTTGTTTATAATATGGTTTTATCCAAAAATATTTCAACTAAAGAGTTGTTAAATTTGTTTATATACTCGGGCATTTTTATTGCTTTGTGTGGTTTTGTTCAACTTAAATTATTACCCGATTTTGAAACGCTAGATTCATCTCTTGGTTGGGATCCTCACAAAAACCGTTTAGCTTCCACATTTTTTGACCCAAATTTTACCGGAGCTTACTTAGTTTTAGTTTTAACTATTTTGTTTAATCGTTTCTTTTCCAAAACTGTTACAAAAAAAGATGCTTTATGGTTTTTTATTATATTTGTAGCTTTGTTTTTAACTTTTTCCCGAAGTGCTTGGCTAATGTTGGCCGCGGTTGTTTTAATTTATGGATTATTTAAAAATAAGTTATTGTTGGTTTTAGCCTTAGTGGTTTCTTTTTCAGCTTATTATGCGGTTCCTCGTATTCAAACGCGTTTATCCGGCATTACGGATCCGGCTGATTCGGCTAAATTTAGGCTTATTTCTTGGCAAAACACGTTTTCTATTATAAAAGACAATCCGGTTATTGGTGTGGGTTTTAATACTTTTAGATATGTTCAAAAGGATTATGGCTTTTTGGATCCCGATAATTTTTTAATACACTCGGGTGCTGGATCTGATTCCAGTTTGTTGTTTATTTTAGCTACAACGGGTGTTACTGGGTTTTTATTTTATTGTTGTGGTTTACTAAGTTCGTTGGGAAGTTCTAAAAATAAAATATTTACTCTTGCTATATTAATTAGTATTTTGGGAGGTTCCCAGTTTATAAACGCATTATTTTATCCACCTATACTTTTTTATTTGTTAATAGCTGGATTTTCTATAAACGACTTTTAATGACTTTTCTGTTTTATTTCCTGCATCATCGATAGCTACTATTTTTATTTCAACATTTCCTTCGTTTACTCCTAACAAGAAATCAAAAGTGAAATCGGGTTTTATAATAGCCATTTTATCATTTATTGAAATATTAGCCTTTTCATTTAATTTGCCTGAAACTAATATTCGTTTGTCTAGGTTTCTAACGGTGTCACCATCTTTTGGAGTAGTTATTTCTATTTTTGGTGCTTCTGTATCCACTGTTATTATGTATGTTTTTGATACATCACTCTCAATATTTTTTGAATCATATGCTTTTGCAAATATTGTATTTCTTCCGTCATTAAGTCGTATCTTTTCAAATGTGAAAATTCCATCCCCACCTGTTGTTGCTGAGGCTGCTTCTGGTCCATTAACAAATAATTTTATGTTATATCCTTGTTGAGATCCGCCACTTATATTTATTTCTTTATCTTTGGTGGCTTCAGGAAGATTATTTAATATTGGAGGATTTGGTCTAATAGCATTTGCACTTCCATTGTCATTTCTGTTTTTGGAAAGAAATCCAAAGATGGTTCCAATAGTTGGACCAAAAAACATCACACCTATAACACTTATAAAAGCTAACAACACTATCATTGATAACGTCATAATTAGCTTTTGTGCCAAGTCTTCTTCGTTTGATAACGAACTTATGCTTTTGGCCCGTCTTTTTATTGGTTTAAATATTTTCATATTCTTTAAGAAGTTCCTGCATATATTTTACCATTTTATTCTTTAGGTCATCTCTTTCTAATGCAAATTTTAAGGTGGTTTGAAGATATCTTAGAGGATCTCCTGTTGTGTACCATTTTCCGTCAATTGGTTGTGCAATTACTTTTTTACCTTTTTTGGCTAAATTATTTAATATATCTATTACCCAAAGTTCATTGTCTTTACCTAGTGCGGTCTTTTGAACTTCTTCTACCACGTCATATGTAAAAACAAATCTTCCAAATTGCGCCATATTTGAAGGAGCTTCCCCTTTTGGAAGTTTTTCAAAACCTTCCTCCATTTCATATTCGTATTTCGCATCTTTTTTATATTTCACAGTTCCATATAATTTAACGTCTCCATCTGGAACTTCTTGAACGGCTAGTATTGCTGATGGATCATACTTTTCGTAAATATTTATTAGTTGTTTTGTGACGGGTTCTTTTGTATTTGAAAGAGTTAAGTCATCACCAAACATGTAAACAAAAGCTTCGTCTTTATTTAATAGTTCTTTGGCGGCTAGGATTGGAGTTCCATTTCCATATGGTAAGTGGTTTTTTTGTCTAACGTAATAAAAATTTGCCATTTGAGGAATTTGTCTAACGGTTTGAAGTGTATCTAATTTTCCGGCTTGTTCCAATGCCGCTTCAAGTTCAGATCTATTATCAAAGTAATCTTCCATAATGTGATTACCAAAACGTGTGACTAATATAATATCTTTAATTCCAGAATTAACCGCTTCTTCAACCAAATAATGAATTATTGGTTTATCTATTATAGGAAGCATTTCTTTGGGTTGATTCTTTGTTGCAGGTAAAAAACGTGTTCCAAATCCTGCGGCGGCTATGATGGCTTTTGTTACCGGTTTTTTATTAGTCATGGATTAATTTTACACTTATTATTTGTTTTTTGGAGCCACCCGCGGGAATCGAACCCACGACCTAGTGTTTACGATACACTTGCTCTACCAACTGAGCTAGGGTGGCACATGGTACTGTTTCACATTTTACAGTAAACG
>CAYOCN010000033.1:0-6354 GCA_964402525.1 uncultured Candidatus Saccharibacteria bacterium
TCATGACCACCGTAATCTAATCCAATGTTTAAAACATGTTTGGTGTAGTTTTTTGTTTCTTCTTCCGCATTTGCAATTAGTTTCTTTAGTGATTTTGGAAGTCTTTCTTTTCGACCTAAGTGTATTATTCTTGCTTCACTTTTCTTGGCTTCTTCTAAATTTTCGGAAATATTTTCTTCGTATAATTTCATTAAATAATCAACTTCGTCCTTTGTTCTATTCCAGTTTTCGGTGGAAAATGCCCATAAAGTCATGGTGTGTACCCCAAGTTCTCGTGCTTTTTTTATATCTGCATTTGCAGTATCAAATCCTTTTTTATGTCCAAATAGACTGGGTAATCCATGTTCTTTTGCCCATCTTCTATTTCCATCAGGAATTATAGCGATGTGATTAGGAATTTTGAGTTGTGTGTTTTCCGTTTTACTGTCCATAACGATGCTGGTTAATTATATCAGATAACTTTGGGGGTTGAAATTTTTGGGATAATTGGCTATAAATATCATTATGATTCAGTTAAAGGATATATCTAAATCTTTTGGAAATGTAAAAGCTGTAAAGAATTTAAACTTCTCAGTTGAAGAAGGGGAAATAGTAGGTTTGATAGGTCCAAATGGTGCAGGTAAAACTACCACCATGCGTATTATGACTGGATTTTTGTCACCTGATCGCGGTGATGTTTTTATAAATGATTTTTCCGTTTTGAATAATACCATTGAAGCTCAACGCTTAATTGGTTATTTACCTGAAAGTAATCCTTTATATAAAGATATGTTAGTTGCTGATTTTTTAAATTTTTCTGCTTCTATAAAAAATATAACGGGTTCTGAAAAAAAAGAAGCTTTAGATTTTGCGGTGTCATCTGTAAATATTGCTGATGTGTTTTATCGACCTATAAAAGAGCTTTCAAAAGGATATAAACAAAGAGTAGGTATTGCTACTGCCTTATTACATAAACCAAAGATTTTAATTTTAGATGAACCTTCCGAAGGTTTAGATCCTAATCAACGAACTGAAATTAGAAAATTAATTAAGAGTTTATCCAAAAACCACACTATTGTTGTTAGTACTCATGTTATGCAGGAAGTTGAAGCTATTTGTAATAGAATGATTGTTATTAGTAAAGGTGCTGTTGTAGCTGATGGTTCTGTTAAAGATTTATCCATTAATTTAAAAGGTGACAAAATCGTGGAAGTTGAGATAGAAGGTTCTAATATTAAAAGCTCTCTAAAGGATTTACAAACAAAAGAAATACTAATAGATGAGGATAAAGATAAATTTTTTAGAGGAAAATTAATTGTGGATTCTGCAGTGCAACTACAACCAGAATTATCCAAAATGGCTCGTGATAAAAACTGGACGTTATGGAGAATTGATGAAAAACGACAACAACTTGAAGATGTATTTAAGAAATTAACGGAGCAATAATTATGAATAATATTAATTGGAAAAATGTATTAACAGTTACAAAAAAAGAAATTAGTTCTTTTTTAAACAACCCAGCCTCTTATATTGTTTTAATTGTTTTTTTGGCACTATGGGAATTTGTTTTTTTCAAAAATGCGTTTTTAATTGGTGAATCTTCCCTTAGATCTTTATATGATTTATTTCCTTGGTTGATGCTTATTCTAGTTCCAGCAGTTACCATGGGTAGTATTTCAAAAGAAAATGACGATGGAACTTTGGAAATTTTATTAACTCATCCACTTAGAGAAGTTGAATTTTTACTTGGGAAGTTTTTTGGTTGTTTATCTTTTGTTACTACAGCCTTATTATTTCCTGCAATTTTAGCGCTTTCTTTTAGCAGATATGGTTTTTTTGATTGGGGAGTATTTGCTGGTCAATTATTGGGAAGTTTTTTGTTTTCTGCTGCTTTTATTGCTTTGGGTATCTTTATTTCTGGATTGGTAAAAGACCAAATAGCTTCTTTATTACTTACTGCTGGTTCAGGTTTTATATTTACTGTTATTGGGTCTGAGTTTTTTACCATGGGATTACCTTTGGAAATTGGACCAATACTTGAAAGATTATCCTTAACCTCGCATTTACAATCCATAGCCCGTGGAGTTATAGAATTTAGAGATGTTTGGTATTACGTTTCATTTTTGCTTGTTTTCTTGAGTTTAGCCTTTTTACAATTATTATCCCGTCGTTATGGAAATAACAAATTAAAATATAGTAAATTACATTTTAATGTATTACTTTTTGTAGGTATTGCTGTTTTAACTAATGTAATAGGTAATAGATTACCTGGAAGAATAGATTTAACAAAAGATAAATTATATACAACATCTAGTTCTACTAAAAAAATTCTTAAGAATTTAGATGATATTGTAAATGTGACCTTTTATGTTTCAGCTAAATTACCTGCACAATATTCTTCAGTTGTACGTACAACTAAAGATTTATTAGGTGATTACAAAAATATTGGTGGTAAAAATATTTCTTTAAAAATTATTGATCCTAGTGTTAGCCCTGAACTTTTACAAGAAGCCCAGACAAAGGGTGTTCAACAAGTACAATTTAATGTTGTTGGTCAGGAAGAGTTCCAAATGAAAACCGGATTTTTAGGTTTGGTTATTGCGTATGGCGGAAAATCAGAAGTTATTCCTGTTATTCAAGATACCTCCAATTTGGAATATCAAGTAACTAGTCTTATAAAAAAATTAACTGCTAAAGATAAAAAATCTGTAGTGTTTTTGGCAGGACACTCTGAAAAAAATCCTCAAACCGATTATCCAGAATTTTATGCTGAATTATCAAAGCAATTTAATGTATCAACTTATACATTCGAAAAGGAAAATCCTCAGATAGCCGATACAGCTTCCGTTTTAGTTATTGCAGGTCCTACAGATGCTATTAGTGATGGAGAAGTTCAGGCTATAAAAAGTTTCTTAGATAAAGATAAATCGGTTTTTCTTTTAGTAAGCAATTATAACCTTGATTTACAGCAATTATCTTCTACGGAGGTAACTTCCTCCTTTGCACCACTATTAAGTGAGTATGGTGTTACCGTAAATAAAGATATGGTTTACGATTTGAGATCCAATGAAACTATTAGATTTGGTAATGGTAATTTTAATTACTTTTTACCATATCCTTTGTGGTTAAGATCCATGCCAAAAGATTCAAATCCTATTACAAATAAAATAAGAAATGTTGTATTACCTTGGACTAGCTCAATTTCTTTAAGTGAAGCTGATCAAAAATCCAAAAATATTGAGGTTGCGAAACTATTAATATCCAGTCCTTATGCCTCCGCCAAAATAGGGGCAGTTAGTTTAATACCTGATCAAGAATTTCCTCAAACTAACTTAGGTGAAAAATTGTTGGCTGTTTCTGTCAATTCCAAAGATAAAAAAGGTAAATTGGTTGTTTTAGGTAATTCGGATTTCATAAGTTCTCAACATATTGCTAATGTTCCAGATAATTTGAGTTTTGGTATGAATGCTGTGGAATGGTTAAGTTCCCAAGATTCTTTATCAGATATTCGTGTGAAATCTAATTCTAGCGGACGTTTAGCCTTTAGTGATGACAAAGGACCTTCTTTTGTTAAAACAATTAATTTTGTTGCGATATCTGCCATACCTTTGGTTATTGGGTTGGCTATGTTTTTAAGAAGACGTAGCTTTAGAGGAAAAGTTTATGAAAATTAATATTAATACTATTAAGAAAATATTGTTAGAAAATAAGTTACCCATATCTTTACTGTTTATATTTGCAGTACTTTTTGTTGTGGCAGCTTTCCCTGATATTTCATCTATTAAAAATGTCTTTAATAAAAATTCTAAAGTTGTATCTAAATCAACGTTTGTGTCTGGATTGAATATTAATAATGTTGAAAGTTTTTCGGTGAAACTTTCGGGTGGTGATGTTTTTTCTATAACTAAAGATAAGGGTAACTGGGTTTCTTCTGGTAGAAAAATAGATTCTTCTAAAATAACTAGTTTGGTAGATGCTTTAAATTCACTTTCTTCTACAGAAATTGTTTCTAATAATGATAAAAATTATGATACTTATGGGGTTTCAAATTCTATGGGAACTTTATTTTCTGTAAAATATTCAGGGAAAGAACGTTATTTTGTTGTTGGTAGTAGCGTCCCTCAAAGTACATCTTTTTATATTAGAAATTCTGACTCCAAGGAAGTGTCCTTAGCCAGCGGAGCTTTACGTGATGTCCTTATTTCAGAACCTTTATCTGAATGGTTTGATAAAACTTTAGTAAATATCAATGCTTTATCTCTTAAGAAAATAGAAATTTCTGGTGCCACTTCTTTTACAATAGAAAAAAAGGATGATGACAAATTTTATAAATCTGTGTGGGGTAATGAAACCGAAATAGCTACTGAAATACAACCAACCTTAAAAACTATGTTTTCTCCTTTAAAGGGAGATTCTTTTGCTAATGATGCTGAAAAAGATACCTTTAATAAGTCTGTGCTTAGCTCTGTTAAGTTTTTAGATAAAGATAACAAGGTATTGGGTGAAATTGAAACTTTTAATTCTGAAGATACTTATTTTGCTCGTGTGGTAGGTGGAACAGATATTTTGAAGATTTCCACTTTAAAGACTTTATTTTCCTTGTAATTCTACAAATTCTTTTGGAGTTACCCACTGAGGCTTTGGTAAGTTTTTGTAGTTAGGATTTGGAACTATATCCACGTTTCCATTTTGTTCCACTAAGTAATAGGCCATACCCTTTAGTTTTTTTATGGGTTCGTAGTCTGCTGGTGTATGTCCTTCATTCCAATCATCAAATGTTACCAGAGGTTCATTTCCAATATTTGACCATGAATGACCATATTCGTTTGTTATTACAACCGTATCTCCTGCAGTTTCTCCCACAATCAAATATACTGCATCTACCATTTCTGGAACCCATACTTCATTTTCATAATGTTTTTTTTGTAGCATGAAAATTCCTTTACCACTTATTAATTTATATGTTTCTGGGGTATTTGATGTTGCATGGTAATGTCCGTATGTTTTTGGAAATTCTGTACTAATCTTTCCCGGTTTTGTTACAGTCATATTTTTCCACTGTTCTTTTGTTATATCTGAAAATACCCAGTATATTGATTCTTCCAATTCTTCATTTTCAGAAAGTGGATCTTTCAAAACATCTTTTAATTCAAAGAGTCTTTTTGTGGTTTTAATATTCATTCTTCAACAATAGTTACAGTTGTTACTTTTATAGGTGTAACTGGTTTTGATTTTTCTCCCATTGCATTTGTTTCAACGGGTGCAGTTGCAATGTTATTAACAATTTCCATTCCAGCTGTAACTTTTCCAAAGATCACATAGTTTTTTGGAAGTGGGTAATCTTTGTGCATTATAAAAAACTGACTACCATTTGTATTTGGGCCTGCGTTGGCCATTGCAATTGTACCTGCAGTATATACGCCATCAAATGTTTCATCTGCAAATGTATATCCTGGTCCACCTGTACCGTCCCCATTTGGATCTCCACCTTGAATCATAAAGTTATTTATTACTCTATGAAATATTGTTCCGTTATAAAAAGCTTTTTTTGCAAGATATACAAAATTATTTACAGTTACAGGTGTTTCTAAACTGTTTAAAGCAACTGTTATTTTTCCAGCTGTTGTGTCCAATACAGCTTTATATCTTCTTGTTTTATCTAATTGCATTGTAGGGGCACCACTTTGTGTTGTTTCTTCTTTTACCACTGGTTGTTCTGGAGTTGGTGTACTTTCTGTAGGTGCCTGAGTGTCTGCTTGTGGTGTTGGTACTTGTTGTTGTGTTGTTTGTTGAGAATTATCTGCGGCGATATTAGTTTGTGTATTCATTTCTTTTTTACCATCTTTCTTATTACTAAAAAGTATTAGTACTAAAATTACAATTATTGGAAGTATTAATATAGCGGTTAATGCAGGTTTATTCATATTAAATTAGTATAACAAAATTTTTAAAGATTGTACTTGCTACTAAATAAATTGTAATATTCAAGTATGTATATTTCAATTGATTTGGGTGGGACTTCCACTAGAGTTGCATCTTCCTTAAATTTTAAAGAAACTCATAAGGTACAAAAATTTCCTACAAACAAAAATTTAGATGAGCAAAAGCAACTAATTGAAAGTGCTATAAAAGCTGTTTCTGCAGGAGATTCTGTTAAAGGCATCTCTTTAGGGGTTCCTGGTTTATTAAATAGACGTGAGAAAAAATTTTTAAAAATCCCAAATTATTCTGTTTTAAACGATTTGTTATTTACTGATTTGATTCCTCAAAATCTTAAAGATACCAATTTATGTGTTGCAAATGATGCCGCCCTTGCTGGATTTGGTGAGGCTGTTTATGGTGCCGGTTTGGATTTTGATCGTGTAGTTTATTTAA
>CAYOCN010000034.1:0-6166 GCA_964402525.1 uncultured Candidatus Saccharibacteria bacterium
TTGAACAAGATGCTCTTATATCAGCCTTTTCTATGTTGTTAAACTCTATAACTTTTCCTATGCAGGTAATTATCCGATCTAAAAAGCTTGATATCTCTAAATATATTGAAAAAATACAACGTGTGGAAAATAAAATTACTGATCCTTTATTGCGTCATCAGGCTGAGGCTTATAGAAAATTTATTCAAGAAGTTATTAAACAAAATGAAGTTTTGGATAAAAGATTTTATGTTGTGTTATCTACGGGAAAAGGTACTGTATCTGAACCCGGTTCCGGTCCTTTTGATTGGTTCAAGCAACTTCTAGGTTTGCATGTTAGACATGTTAATGTAAATGTAGAGAAGGTTATTGCTGAGGCTAAAGCACAAATATCCCCAAAAGTTGATCATCTTATGAAAGAATTTAATCGTTTGGGTATACGAACTAAGCAACTAAATACTCAGGAATTGGTGGAATTATATTTTGATATTTATAATCCAAGTTCTGCTAGTGGACAACGTATTAGAACTGCAGTGGATGACTATAAGGCAGCTATAGTTAGTCCTGCAATATTAGAGGAATAATAATGGCTTTTAATCTTTTTGGTGCACTAAATAAAAATAAAAATTCTATTTCTAATGAATCTGCTCCTGTAGTAGAAAGTAGTCCTGCTGAAATATTAGGTCAGGGAATGCTTAATGTTAGAGATATTATTGCACCATCTGCCCTTGAGGCTGATTTTAACCATATTAGAATTGGTAATTCTTATTGTAGAACATTATTTGTATCAGGTTATCCTCGTTTTGTTGGAGCAAATTGGTTAGCTCCTGTAATAAACTTTGATCATTCTTTAAACATTTCTTTTTTCTATTACCCTGTTAAATCTAAAATGATTTTAGAGGACTTACGAAGAAAAATTACAGAACTTGAAGCTACCATGATGTCTAATCAAGAAAAAGGTAGAATTTCTGATCCAGTTGTTAAAGCTGCTTTAGAAGATGCTAATTCACTTCAAGAACAATTGGTTAAAGGTGTTGAAAAATATTTCCAATTTTCCTTTTATATAACCATTCCTGCAAATTCTCTTGATGAATTAAACGATGTTACCAATAGATTAGAGTCCACATTAGCCTCGTTGTTACTCATTGCTAAAAGTGCCACTTTACAAATGGAGCATGCTTTTCAATCTTCGTTACCTTGTGGTTCTGACAAATTGTTAATAACTAGAAATATGGACACTACAAGCTTAGCCACAACATTCCCATTTACATCATCTAACTTAACAATGGATGAAGGAATTATGTATGGTATTAACAAACACAATGGTTCTTTGGTTATTTTTGACCGATTCTCTATTGAAAATGCTAATACAGTGGTTTTTGCTAAATCTGGTTCTGGTAAATCTTACTTTGTAAAATTAGAGGTTTTACGTTTAATGGTTTTTGGTGCGGAAGTTTTAGTTATAGATCCTGAAACTGAATATAAAACATTGTGTGATGCTGTAGGAGGCAACTACATAGACTTTTCTGCAAATTCCCCATCTAAGATCAACCCATTTGATTTATCTGGTGTGGCTACAGAAGGTGAGAATGAATTAGGGCAAAAAATTATTTCTCTTCACACATTATTAAAATTAATGCTTGGTAGTTTAACACCTACAGAGGAAGCAATTTTGGATCGTGCCTTAATAGAGACATATCGTATAAAAGGAATTACATCTGATCCAGAAACTCAAGCTACAAGAGAGCCCCCTGTTATGGAAGATTTATACAAAGTATTAATGGGCGGTGACGAACCAGAATCTCACGGAATGGCTGATAGATTAGAGAAGTTTATTAAAGGTTCTATGACTGGTGTTTTTGATTCACAATCTAACATTAATTTAAATAGTAAAATGACTGTTTTCTCAACTAAAAATCTTGAAGATATTTTAAGACCTTTAGCTTTTTATATAATCTTAGATTTTATTTGGACGAAAATTAAAAAAGATTTAAAGAAACGTGTTTTAATTGTCGAAGAAGCTTGGCTTTTGATGCAAAACGAAGATAGCGCGCGTTTTATTTACGGTGTGGCAAAAAGAGCTAGAAAATATTACCTTGGTTTAACCACAATTTCTCAAGATGTTGATGAGTTCTTAAATTCTGAATATGGAAAAGCTATTGTTACAAACTCCTCTATTCAAGTTTTGTTAAAACAGCACCCTGCTGCCATTGATAAAGTTGCTGAAGTGTTCTATTTATCTGATGGAGAAAAGAGATTTTTACTTTCCGCTGATGTTGGTGAAGGTTTATTCTTTGCAGGTAGCAACCACGTTGCTATTAGGGTTATGGCTTCGGATGCGGAACATAAACTTGTTACTACAAATCCTGCTGAGTTATTGAAAATACGTGCAGAAGCTAATAAGGGTGCCTCTCAACCTTTGGCCAGTAATAACAATATAACTACACCTGCAAAATCTGCTTATCAGCAGTATATTCCAGAAAAACAAGGTGAGTATGTAACTTACGATAAGTCTGGAAATGTTAAACCAGAATATTTAAGTAGTGTGGCTCCTCAAAAATCTGCGCAACCTCTTGTAAGTACTAAAGTGGAAGATGCACCTACGAAAGAAATGCCCTCATCTAAAGAGATATTAGATTCTGTGTCCACACTTAATACACCTACATCAGGAACATTGAATATACGTTAACAACTATATTTGGATTGGCATTATTATGTGTAAAAATTCCTCGTGTTTTTCGCTTTGTAGCATACAAGGAGTTACGTTTCCGCTAGCTAATATTTTAATCTGATCCGTTTTCACGTTATTTAAAAAGTCTAATAAATATTTTGAATTGAACGCTATATCCAAACTTTCACCTTCAACGAATGATTCTATGATACTTTCGTGTTCTCCTGCTTCTTGTGCGAGAGATATTATTTTTATGTGTCTATCGTTTGGACTTAAGGTGATGCGGATTGTGCTATTTCCTTCTTTGGAAAATATGCTAGTAAGTCTAACAGCCTCTAAAAATTCTTCTGATGAGACATTAGCTGTTACCACGTGATCAGTTGGAATAATTCTGTTGTAATCGGGATATTGGCCGTCTAATACTCTTGTGGCCACCATAGTTTCTCCACATGAAAATAGCGCTAAGTTTTCATTTTCATTTAGGATGAGTTTTATATCTTCTGACGCTCCCGAAAATAATCTAGCAACTTCTAAAAATGTTTTGGCTGGTATTATGGTGGTAAATTCTGGTAAGTCACCTTCCACGTTTAGTGACTTTTCGGATAGTCTAAAGCCATCGGTGGCAGCTATTATAAGTTTTTGATCTTTGTATTTTAAAAATACTCCTGTAAAAACTGGTCTACTTGAGTCTGTTCCGGCTGCAAATGCGACAATAGAAGCGGATGCATCTAAATCTTTTGGTTTTATTGTTATATATTTTGTATCAGCTGGTATTTCTGGTAGTTGCGGGTAATCTTCGGGATTTATGCCATTTAATTTTGATTTAGTTTTTTCTGATTTTAACACTAAAAATTGTCCAATTTGTTCGGCATTTATTGTAGTGGATGATATATTCGATACAAATTCTCTTAGTAATTTAGCAGGTACTGTTAAAGAGCCTTCTTTTTCAATAGAGGCGGGGACGTATGTGCTAATTGCAGTTTCTAAATTAGTGGCGGCAATTTTTAATCTTCCGTCTTTTGCCACAAGTAATACATTGGATAATATGGGTAATGCAGCTTTTGTTGGTATAGCTTTAGACACGGCCTGAAGGCCTTTAGACAAATTTTCTTGCAGGATCGAAAATTTCATCTTAGTTTTTCACTTTTAATACGATTCTTCGATCTCTTCCTTCTCCAACACTTTCTGATTCTATATCACTATATTCAGAAACGAATACATGGATTTGTCTTCTTTCCCATGCAGCCATTGGAGGAAGTTCTACAGCATCTTTAAAGAATCTGGCTTTATCTATAAACTTTTTGGCTAGTTCTTGAAGTTTTTCTGTTCTTCTATCTCTATATTCGTTTATATCTACTGTGGTTCTAGTCCATTTACCTGTTTTTTTGAATAAAATTAATCCAAGCATTGTTTGAAGGGCTTCTAATGCTTTTCCGTGATAACCAATTAGAAAGTTTAAATCTTCACCTTCAATTTTTATCTCAAAAGCATCTTCCTCAGATCCTTCAAGCTTTTTAACTTCAATATTGGGTTTGGTTCCAATATATCCTAATATTTTTTCTAAAGTTTCTTTTACTAATTGTTCTTGCATATGTATACCTTTCTGGGCAATTACGATCTCAAGATAGCAGATTTAAGCTTTTTAATCCAGCTATTAAGTCCACCTAAACCACTTACGAAGTAAGTTTGTATTATAGAGAATATTGTTGTAGTTACAATATACAAAACTACACCGGATGGAAGTGTTAAACCAATTACTACACTCATAATAGGCATCATATATAAAGATTGTTGTTGCATGTTATATGCGATATCATCGGTTTTATCCACAGTTTCTTTAGCTAATTTTTCACCACGTTCCACTTCGGGCATCATCATTTTTGAAACTACTAATTGTAATAATCCAGATAATATAGCTAAAACGTAGAATGGATCTGGTTTAATTAAGTTTAAATATAAAAATTTTGTGTTTAATACAGCATCTGATGTGAATTTTAGAAAATCAAAATAAATACTATTGTTTAGAGTTATTAAGTCACCTTTTAATGCGAACATATTTATTACGTTGTATAAAGCGATTAATAAAACAATCATTCCAATTTGAGGCAAACATCCTGCTGCAGGGTTTACGCCATGTTTTTTAAATAATTCCATTTGTAATTCTGCTTGTTTGCGTTTGTCGTGTTTAAACTTCTTTTTTATTTCATCTAGTTCCGGCTGTAATATACGTTGCTTTTTCATTGTTCTCATTGAGGGAAGAGAGAATGGTACTGATATCAAACGAACTATGACAGTGAGTAATATAATGGCAATTCCTAAATTTCCACTAATTTGATATAGCCAAACCATTACGTTTAATATAGGAGTTATTAATAATGTATTCCAAATTGTTCCAAGCATAAAGTTTATTTTACAGGATCATAACCACCTTTTGAAAGGGGATTGCACCTTAAAATTCTCCAGACGCCCATTATACTACCTTTTATTACTCCATGTCTTTTAATAGCTTCATAGGTGTATACAGCGCAACTAGGCTCAAATTTACACGTATGTATTCCAAAGTTTTTAGGAGATAAAAATTTTCTGTAGAGTTTTATTAACGTCAGCGCTAAGTTCTTCATAAGTTTTATCCATTGATGTGGTTTTAGGATGAAGTACAATCCACAAACCTTTATCTTTAACTTTATCAAAATCTTTTCTAATGATTTCTCTAAACAATCTTTTTATTCTATTTCTTACAACCGCGTTTTTGTGGAATTTATTTGAAACTACAATTCCCATTTTTGAGGGACCCGTGTAGTTTTGAGGTTTTAATACGGAGGCATAAAAGTATGTGCCCCTAAAAGATTCACCATATTTTCTTGGGATATTGAATTCAAAATTGGTTTTCAGCCTAAATTCTTTTTTAAGCATTATATTACTTTATTTTGTGCTGTAAGTAACAGTTAATCGTTTTCTACCTTTGGCCATTCTTCTTTTGATAATATTTTTACCGCCAGGTGAAGCCATTCTTTTTAAAAATCCGTGTTTATTTACTCTTTTGAGTTTTTTTGGTTGCCAAAGTCTTTTAGTCATAACAGAGGCATCTTATATTATATTTGTTGTGGAGTCAATAAATTTATGTGGTTGTTTTGGGTGGTTTTAGATTTAAAACCAGCTCTTGTTATGTTACAAGCAAGGGCTGGTTTTGCAGATTAAAAAGCTAATAGAAAGATAAATCCTGCGGGATTTCCTTCCTCTATACTTTTGCTGACAAATTTGGTCTTTGTGGTTGGATTTTCCCAGAGATGTACCTGACGAATGGTAACCCATTTCAAGCTAACGGTACCTTTATAGGAAGTTCCATTGGGTAACTTAGTCACAGCTGTTACGTTTTTTGGGGTCAAAACCGGATCAGACATCTTTTAACTCTCCTTTTTGAAAATTAAGTTGAAAAACTGATAAAAAATATTTTACACTAATAAGCTTATAGTATCAACAAACAACTTCATTTATGATATATTTACCAAATATGGA
>CAYOCN010000035.1:0-6028 GCA_964402525.1 uncultured Candidatus Saccharibacteria bacterium
CAAAAAACTACACCAAACATGTTTTAAACATTGGATTAGATTACGGTGGTCATGACGAAATTGTTAGAGCCACCCAAAAAATTATTGAAGATGTACAAAAAGGCATGATAACAACAGAAAATCTATTTAATGAAGTTGGTAAGTATGCAGGAAAATACCCATATTTTTTATTTAAAAACTATTTAGACACAAAAGATCAACCTTACCCATATCCTGATTTATTAATAAGAACTTCGGGGGAACAGCGATTTAGTGGATTTATGTCATGGCAAATAGCTTATAGTGAAATATACTTTGCAAAAGTACACATGCCTGACTTTGGACCAGATCAATTAGTGGAAGCTTTAGAAGATTATTCCAATAGAGACCGTCGTTTTGGCGGAGATTCAATTAAAAAATAGGTTTTAACAACAGGAAAAGATAGGAAAAGAAACAGAAATTAAGAAATTCTTTTAAATCTCATTTTTGTTTTTCTGATCATTTTATTCTTCTGTGCGTGTTTTTTCTTTTTTCTTATACTCATAGACCTGACTATTTTCGCATAAAATTAGTTAAAATCAAGGAGTTAGTTTAATGACTAAGTAAGCGGGCGGCAAACTTTATTCTTTTAACATTCCCGTCTTCATCGGTTATTTCCATAGAACCACTGTCTTTGTAGTAATCAGCTAATTCTTGAGCTAAAACCTCTTTATTTTCTTTAAGATCGTTTCTAAGTTCTTTAATTTGATCTTGCATTGCCTTTAAAGTAGGGCTAGCCATCAATTTTTCTTTCTTTTCTTTGGTTTCTTGCTTTATCTTTTCTTCTTGCTCTTGCACTTCTTGGAATTCTTTACTATTTTCAAGAGATTCGTCGTGTAAAGCTTTAATTTTATTTAACTCTTCGTTTAGGTCGGAAATTATTTTAAGCCTTTTGGCAATCATATCTAAATTCATGTAAATAAGAATAGCACAAAATGTCAGATGGGAAACAACAATTTTATTTTGGAACTTTTGCTTTTAATACAAAGATATTTTATCATTACACACAATGGACATTGCAATGTTATGGAAATAGTCAAAGGCAACAAAACATTAAAAATAACAACAAACGAACTAAATAACCTTATAAACAAATATAATAAGGTGGTTTTAGATATGGGAACTGGCGACGGACGTTTTATTTATAAACAGGCATTAAACACTCCAACCACTTTTTTTATGGGGATTGACCCTAGCGAAAAGCAACTAAAAGTCTATTCAAAAGAAGCTAATAAAAAGAAACTAGAAAATGTATTATTTGTTGTTGGTTCAATCGAAAATTTACCGGAAGAATTAAACACTGTAAAATTTGATGAACTTTATATTAACTTACCTTGGGGAACTTTATTAGAAAATATAGTTAAACCAACTGAAATAACACTTAATAAACTTTTTAACTTAAGTAAAGTTAGTGGAAAAATTTATATTACATTTGGGTACACACCAGAAACAGAACCTTCAGAAGTGTCAAGATTAAAACTTCCAGAGATAGATGAAAATTACTTAAAAAATATTGTTATAAAAAAGTTTGAAGAATATTTTAAATTGGAAAAATTTGAAATTATTCAAAAAGAACAACTAAAAAACCTAAACACTACATGGGGAAATAAACTTGCTTTTGGCAGTGATAGACCAATATTTATGCTAACATTTATACATGAAGATAAAATCTCTGCCCTTGAAGGATCTTCCTAAACCACTATCAATACTTAAATTAGTTGGACCCAGTTTTATTATATTAGGAATGGGACTTGGCAGCGGTGAACTTATTTTATGGCCTTACATGACCTCCAAGTACGGTATGGGCATCATTTGGGGTGCATTGCTTGGAATTACCTTCCAATTTTTCATGAACATGGAAATAGAACGCTACACCCTAGCACACGGTGAAAGTATTTTTGTGGGTTTCGCACGTAAATCACGATTTTTACCCTTTTGGTTTATTTTATCTACTTTTGTACCGTGGATGTGGCCAGGCTTAATTGCAGCTTCCGCGCAACTTTTCGGATCTTTATTTGGTGTAACCTCAACAAAATATTTAGCAATAATATTTTTAATAATAATTGGAGTACTGCTATCTCTTGGTAAAACTCTATATAAAACTGTAGAAACATTTCAAAAAATATTAATTTGCATTGGGGTACCGGCAATAATTATCTTAACAATGTTATTAGCCAAACCAATTCATTGGGAAGCATTACTTAACGGTGTTGTAGGTATTGGAAATGGATATAGATTTTTACCAGATGGAATTGCACTAGCAACATTTTTAGGAGCATTAGCCTATGCAGGAGCTGGAGGTAATTTAAATTTATCTCAATCCTTTTATGTAAAAGAAAAAGGATACGGAATGGGAAAATATGCTGGGAAAATATCGGGATTACTAAACGGTAAAAAACAAACAATAGAACTAACGGGCAATAAATTTGCTCCAACCAAAGAAAATATTAAAAAGTTTAATAGTTGGTGGAAAAACATAAACATAGAACATTCACTAATATTTTGGTTTTTAGGAGCAACTACAATAATATTCTTGGCATTACTTTCATATGCAACAACTTACGGAAACTCAACCACAGCAGGAATTAACTTTGTAATACAAGAAGGTAAAGTAATTGGTAACTTATTATTTCCACTTGCAGGTGTATTTTTTATAGTAGTTGCGGGAAGTATGTTATTTGGAACTCAACTAACTATATTAGACGCCACAAGTCGAATGCTCACCGAAAATGTTTTATTAGCTAAAGGAAGTAGAACAGCACATGTTTCGAAGATGTATTACACAATATTATGGGCACAAATTACTGCAGGAATAATTATTTTTATGAGTGGATTTACAGAACCTATGCAATTAATTATTATAGCAGCGGTATTAAATGCTCTAGCAATGTTTGTTCATTCAGGACTTACACTTTGGACAAATATGACTTTGTTAGATAAACAAATAAGACCAAGTAAATTTAGGTTTAGTGTAATGACAATGGCCTTTTTGTTTTATGGTGGTTTTGGAGCATATACCTTAATAAACTATTTCTTATGATAAAATAACTGGAGTTCGATCGTCAATGAACTTCGTCGGGGTGTAAGAGCTTGCTCGTCACATTGTGACTGCGCTTCCTCATACATCCCTCCTCGTTCACCGTTGTTGAACTTCGTCGGGGTGTGGCGCAGTTGGCTAGCGCACCAGTATGGGGTACTGGGGGTCCGCGGTTCGAGTCCGCGCACCCCGACCAAATAACAAACAACATGAAAAAACCACTCATAACCATAGTAACCTGCACAAAAAACAGTGAAGAATTTTTGGAACAATGTCTACATTCCGTTGAAATACAAACATTTACAAACTACGAACATTTAATAGTCGATGGATTTTCCACAGATAAAACACTAGAAATAGTTAATTCATATATCAAAAGAAATAAAAATAAAAACATTCGGGTAGTGCAATCAGAGCCTAAAGGAATATCCAATGCTATGAACGTGGCAATTGCTAACGCAACCGGTGAAATAATTCATTTTGTACACAGCGATGACTACTATTTAAATAACACCTCCGTAGAACGCGCCATGAAATATTTTGCTGAAAATAAAAAATTAACGTGGCTTATTGGAAACGTGGTAACAGAATTTAAAGATAAATTAATATTCATTAGATACAACCCAATACTACAAACACAATTTAGAACTTACATGACCATGTTTAATTGGATTCCTCATGAAAATACTTTTGTGAAAAAAAGTATGTTTAAAAAATATGGAAACTTTAATGAAGATTTAAAACAGAGCATGGATTATGAGATATGGTTACGAATGTTGGATAAAGAAACTCCTAAATTAGTTGATGAAGATTTCACTGTTTTTGTAATGCATCAAAATAGCACCACATGTAATCCAAGAAATTGGTCAAGAATTGCTTACGAATACCTTAAGATATGGAAACTACAAAAAACAATTCCAATGATTGGAAGCGTTAAAGATAGCCCCATTTATATTTCGGTTAAAAAGATTACCAAAAAAACTAAAGTATTACTCAGTAATTTCTCTAACGGTGTAGGTCTTTCGTCCTGATGATTCAAAATAGGTGCGCATCATAAGCTCACCTAACAAACCAAACATCATAGATTGAATACCCACAATTATTAATAACACCGATAATGTTAATAAAGGTCTATTACCAATACTTTCACCCATTAATTTTAAAACTACTAAATATAACCCAGCTAAACCACCAAAGCCTGCAACAATAGCACCTGTAAATCCAAATAATCTTCCAGGCATTGCCTTAAATGGTTTTTTAGCAAAATAAACCATAAAAAACAGCGTCATCAAATCTAATAAAACTTTAATGGTTCTACTACTACCTTTATAGGCAGATTCACCAAAGTCACGGTCTTTAAAGGCCACTTCAAATTCAGTCATTTTGGCACCATAAACTTTTGCGTAATCGGGAATAAAGCGGTGCATCTCACCATATAAATTAAGGTTGTCGACAATAACACGTCTAAAACCTTTCATACCAGAGCCACGATCGTTCATGGAAACGCCTGATATTTTTGTGATTATTTTATTAGCCCAACCACTTTTAACTTGTCTATTGGCTTTTTCTCCACCCCATCTACCAACTCTGTGTGTGTTTACAAAGTCATAACCAGCATCCAACTGATCTATCACTTTTTCAATGTTTTCAAGAGGGATTTCTAAATCAGCGGAAACAGTAATTACATAATCACCTTTTGAATTATCAAAGCCCGCCATATAAGCACAACTTTGTCCAAAATTACCCATTAAGTTAACACCTTTTATTTCTTTATGTTTTTCAGCATATTCTTCAATTACATTCCAAGTGTTATCTTTACTACCATCATTCACAGCAATAATTTCAAAATCATGTTGATGATCTTTTGCAATGTCTAACAAACCTTCAAAAGTTCTATCTATATTTTTTTCCTCGTTGTAACAAGGAATTACTATTGATACTAATTTCTTTTTACTCATATAATTTCACTTTCTGCCAAATTTTTTCCTTATACCACTCTACTTCTTTTCTTAAACCATCTTTTGGAGAAGTAGATGGATTATAACCTAAAAGTTTTCGTGCTTTTGTAATATTTGCACTGGTTTCTTTTTGATCTCCAGGACGCTTTGGTTTTACATCAAGCTTCGCTGGTGCTCCCATAATTTCTTCAACAATTTTTATACCCTCACCTGTTGTAATCGTACTATCAATACCAAAGTTAAATATTTCACCTTTACACTTTTCTAAGTTTTCTAAAATCAAAACAAATCCATCCACAATATCGCCAACGTAAGTGTAACTTCTCAAATGGCTTTCGCTACCTTCATAAAAAGGAAGTTTATAGTTGGGATCTAAAATAGAATGAATTAATTTTGGATAAAGTTTTTCGGGTCTTTCACGCTCACCATAAACAGAAAATGGTCTGACAGAACAAGCGGGCATTCCTTTATCTCTAAAGTACGATAAAACTAACTGCTCAGCGGCCAACTTTGTAACACCATAATAAGAAGTAGGTTTTGGCGCGGCAGTTTCATCATCAGTGGCATGTGCACCATAAACAGATGAAGTAGCAATATTTACAAACATTTTTAAACTAGATAAACCTTTAACCGCTTCCAATAAGTTATGTGTAGCAACAATGTTATTTCGCATATAGGTCTCAAATGGTGTGGTTGCAGAAATTCCTGGTTGTGCAGCTAAGTGAAATACTATTTCAACATCTTTAACAATATCGGTTAAATCATCGGCGGATAAATCCATAATAGCCACATCAATATCTTTTGCCTTTAAATCAGCAGAATTTAGCATCTTTAATTCTGGAGAGTAATAATCATTAAAATTATCTATGCCAAAAACATCGTGTCCTAAGCTTTTTAGTCTCTCCGAAAGATGTGATCCTATAAATCCGGCTGCACCGGTGACAAGTATTTTCATAAAATTATATTAGCATAATGGTAAAATATTATGTATGCGTTACAAACAAAAGATTAAAAG
>CAYOCN010000036.1:0-5952 GCA_964402525.1 uncultured Candidatus Saccharibacteria bacterium
TCTACCAACTGAGCTAGGGTGGCACATGGTACTGTTTCACATTTTACAGTAAACGTTTACTTGTGCATAATGTTAGTATGATAGACATAAAAAAAGATCCCGTAGAAGATACATCTGAGTATTTAGAGGTTAGTGATGTTGTGGATGCTGAAGTTAATAAGGTATTGACTGCGGATGGAGTTAGTAGAGGTAGAGGTTATATTCACAAAATCTGGAATTTAAAAAAGAAAATCCTTAAAGAAAAATATAATATTGAATGGAAAACTCCCGCGGAAATGAATCCAAATTCTTTATTTGATTAATTTATGAATATTTATTTGTTTATTATAGTTTCTTCTTTATATATAGTTTCCTTAGCTCTAATTGATGGTTTATTCAATCGATTAATTTTTAGAGATATTAAAAAACTTCCTTATGAATCTAAAGAGAAAGCTGTAATTTACCAATTACCTGAATGGCGTTACATTGGTGTGTTTTTTCTAGTAGTTTTACCTGTGCTTATTCCGTTAATAGTTTCTTATTTTTTAGGTGGTTTACAGTATGTACTGGTTTACTTGGCTGTTTTATTATTTTGGCAGTGGGATGTAATCTTTGGAAAATTGGTTTTTGAGGATTGGTTTGGGGATAGTCCCAGTATTGCTTTGCCTTTTGTTGGTTGGTTAAAGTTTAATATTTTTGTTGTTATTGGTGTGCGATTGGTTTTGTTTGGAATTGTTGTGTTGATGGTTTTGTGACGAGATTCGGTCACGTGTTCTCGCCTGCTGGCGAGCCACTCGACCCCGCCTCGTTGCCGTCGCAACTCCGGCATTCTCATCTCGTATCATCACCAAAAAGTTTGTCTGGTACTAAAGCACCAGCCAATCTTTTTTGGAGCGGGTGACGAGATTCGAACTCGCGATCTTCTCCTTGGGAAGGAGACGCTTTACCACTAAGCCACACCCGCATAACTACTAATTCAATGAGTCCAATTATAAAGTATAAAAAAAGCCCCGCAAGTGCGAGGCTTTTTCTGCGCGTTCGCTATTCAGGAAGGGATCCGTTTCCCTGAATACACGATTATTACTTTATTAAAGAACCTACGGTAAGACTAATGTCTGACCTGAAACAATCAATGCGTGTTGACCGTTTGGTAAAAATCCTACTGAACTTGAATTTGCATTTACTATCTTAGTCCATTCTGCACCGTTTCCGTATACTGCTTCTGCGATTTCCCAAAGTGTATCACCGCTTTTAACTGTATAAGAACTTCCTTTTATATCACCTTTGTTGTAGTCGTTGGCTTTCCATGTGCTATATGTATTTGTGGCGGTATTTGTTTGAGTGTTGTTTTGAACTGTTGTTCCTGCTTCTACTTTATTTTCCACATTACTATCTGTTCCTGCTGATTTGTCGTCTGTTGCAGCTTCACCATTAACATCACCTAATGCTTCTTCATTAGTTTTGTTTTGCTCAAGTTCTTTTTTTATATCGTTTGTACCTAGTAAGTTTTTGGATTCGTTGTTTTTGTTGAAGTAATTATATGTTGCGAACACTAAAGCTAAAATAAATAAGCCTCCCACAACAAGTGCTAAACCGTCTTTGTTTTGAACGTTATCTTTCATTTATTACACCTCCTTTAAAAGTTTATAATTTTCTACTTTTGTGTGGGGCAGACAAAATACTGGAGTGTCTCTAAATTGTATCCTCCAGAAGAAATATTCTGGCGAGACCGACGGGGCTCGAACCCGCGACCTCCGCCGTGACAGGGCGGCGCTCTAACCAACTGAGCTACGGTCTCATGAACTATACGTATAGTATCAATAAAGTCTAATTTTTGAAAGTGGTTAGTGCTAAAATTAGTATATGTCTGAATTTACTCCGAAATTCTTTAAATTTTCCAACAAAGAAATTATCGAACTGTTTAAAGAAGCTTTAGCTGCAATGGAAGTTAAAAGCTATACATTCTTTAAAATCAGAGCTTATCAAAACGCTATTGCTTCCTTTGAAAATTTAACTTCCTCTATTTATGATCTTTGGGAAAACAATAATCTTGGAGCTATTCCTGGGGTTGGTGGTGGTATTGCTCAACATTTAGATGAATTATTTACTACAGGGGTTGTTTATGAGTTTGAAAATGCCAAGGAAGGTTTACCTGACGGAATGTTTGGTTTAATTGGTTATCGCGGTTTGGGTCCAAAAAGGGCTTTTAAATTAGCTTCTATTTTTGAATTAACAAATCGTGAAACCGCGGCCGAAAAACTAAAGGAACATGCTAAAAACGGTGATATTCAAAAAATTCCTGGATTTGGTGAAAAATCCGAAAAAGAAATGTTAATGGCTTTGGAAAGCACTAAAATGACTAAAAAAGAAAAAGAACGTATGCTTTTGATTCATGCGGAGGAGATAGTTTTGCGAATTTTAGATTATTTACATTCTTTAAAAGCTATAAAAAAAATTCAACCTGTTGGTTCTTTTCGTCGCCGTAAAGATACTGTTGGTGATTTGGAATTTGCGGTGGTTACTGATAATCCTGAAGAAGTTATGGAACATTTTGTTAGTTTTCCTGAAGTAGAAGATGTTTTGATGAAAGGTGCTAAACGATCTAGTGTTGTTTTAAAAAATGATGTACAGGTTGATTTTAGAGTTTCCACACCTCAAGCTTTTGGTTCAATGGTGCAATATTTTAGTGGTAATAAACAACATAATATTTTATTACGTACTTATGCTTTAGAAAAACGAATGTCGTTGTCTGAATACGGAATTAAAAAGGGTGATACATTATTGGAATTTTCTGATGAAGAAGCTTTTTATAATGCGTTGGATTTACAATATATACCGCCAGAAATTCGTCACGGATGGAATGAAATAGATGTGGCTAAAAAGCATGAGTTGCCCGATTTAATTAAATTATCCGATATTAAAGGTGACTTACATATGCACACCACTGATTCTGATGGAATTAATTCTTTGGAAGATATGGTTAAGGCTGCTCAAGTGTTGAATTATGAATATATTGGAATTGCAGATCACGCCCCCAGTGTTCAAAGTCACGATGAAGAAGAGGTTTTAAAAATAATTTTAGAAAAACGTAAAAAAATCCAAAAGATTAATGTAGAGCAGCAAAAACTTAAAGTTTTGTTTGGTTATGAAGTAAATATTTTGGCTGATGCTACTATGTCGCTCCCAAACAATATTCTAAAAGAACTAGATTATGTGATTGGTGGTATTCACACTTCTTTTAATCAAAATAAAGAAACTTTAACAAAACGTTTTGTTTCTGCTTTGGAAAATGAGTATGTGGATATAATAGCTCATCCAATGGGGCGTTTAATTAATGAACGTGAAGCCAACGATTTAGATTGGGAACGTATTTTTGATGCCGCCAAATTTAATGACAAAATCTTAGAAATAAATTCTCAACCTAATAGATTGGATTTGTCTTATGAGCTGGTTAAACGTGCTGTTGATAAAGGTATACGTCTTATAATAGATACGGATGCTCACGACACAATGTCTTTACTATTTATGAAGTATGGAATTGATGTGGCTCGTCGGGGATGGTGTTCCAAAAGTAATATTCTAAATACTTTGGAATATTCCTCATTTGTGAAGAGCTTCCGTTTGAAGTAAAATCAACTTGAAATCAATATTACAAATTTATCAAGGAGGATCTATGAGTCCCACTTTAATTTTATTAGTTTTATTAGCATTAGTTGCCTTTTATGTTGTGGGTGTCTATAACTCTCTTGTCACTCTCAAAGTTCGTATAAAGGAAGCGTGGAGTCAAATTGATGTCCAATTAAAGCGACGTGCTGATTTAATTCCAAACTTAGTAGAAACTGTAAAAGCTTATGCCAAACACGAAGAATCCGTTTTTGAAAATGTTACAAAAGCTCGAAGTGCTATGTTATCTGCTAAAGGTCCCAAAGAAGCAGGAGATGCTGAAAAAGAACTTACAGGAGCCTTAAAAGGATTATTTGCTATTGCTGAAGCTTACCCCGAGCTAAAAGCTCAAGAGGGTTTTGTGAACTTGCAAAAAGAACTTTCAGATACAGAAGATAAAGTTTCATATTCACGTCAGTTTTTTAATTCTGTAGTTCGAGAATTTAACGAAAAAATCATTGTATTTCCTTCAAATGCATTTGCAGGAATGTTTGGTTTTACCGCTGAAGAGTTTTTTGAAGCAGACGAAAAAGAACGTGCAAATGTAAAAGTTAGTTTTTAACTTTAGTGTCAAAACAAATCAGAAATCTCATTTTAATTTGGGGTGTTTATATTGTTGTTGTCAATTTATTTGTTGTGGCTTTAGGTTTTTTTGGATTATTAAGCTTAAAGATATTTTCTCTAAAAGAATTTTTATTTGCTGTTTGGGGTTATGGTTGGGATGGAATGCACTATCTCAAAATTGCTCAGCAAGGTTATCATTTTCCACTTCAGGCGTTTTTTCCTTTATACCCCCTATTAATAAAATTTTTTAATATAGTGTTACCTTTAACTTTATCCTACAGAATAAATGTTTTTCTAGTGTTAGTGGTTATATTTTTATTTTATTTTAATATTTGTTCCATACATAAATATAAAGCTATTATTGGGTTTTTAGCTTTTCCCACTGCATTTTTTCTCCAAGCTAATTACACAGAAACTTTATATATTTTAATTTCGTGTGGTGTAATTTATTTTCTTTCCAAACAAAAATATTGGTTGGCGTCATTACTTGGAATTCTACTAACTGCCACTAAAATTTCTGGAGTGGCTATTTGCGTTGTTATACTTATAAGTTATTTACTTCAGTACAAATTAACTTTAAAATCTTTTATGATTGCTGCGTTTTATTCTGTAATTCCTTTATTTGGAGTGGGTTTATACTTTATTTATTTGCAAAATGCTTTTGGTTCTTTTGAAATATTTTTTAAATCTCAATCTGAATGGCAACGAAGTTTGCAGTATATAAATGCTTCGGGTTATTTCTATCCAATATATAAAGCGGTGGTTGCAGGGGATGTTTCGTTTTATCGTCGCCTAATGGAAGTTTTTGCCTTTATGTTTTCGGTTTTTATGCTTTGGAAAAGTTGGAAGAGAATTAATTTAACTTTATGGGTATTTTGCTTAATACATTTTTTAATCTTTATTAGCACTGGAAGTTTTTTAAGTTTAAATCGCTTAGTTTTATTGATGTTTCCTCTAATTTTATTTATTCCTAATGTTTTAAAATCTAAGTGGGTTTTTAATTTTTACGTTGTTATTTCAGTTATTTTTCAATTAATCACTATATATTTATTTTTTAATAATGTTTTTGTGGGGTGATAAAATACGCCTATGCCAACTATTTATCAAAATATAGACAAAAATAAACAAGATACCGTTGTGATCATGGTTTTATTTATATTAATAATCTCTTTTTTGGGGTGGTTTATTGGGCAATTTTTCTTTGATGGTTCAGGTGTTGGTTTTATTGGATTGGCTTTAATTTTTTCTGGAGTATCTGGTTTTATCTCGTATTACACGTCGGATCAAATTGTATTGTCTATTTCTGGTGCTACCGAGGTAAAAGAATCTGATAACCACGACTTGCATAATTTAGTTGAAAATATGTCTATTGCTTCGGGAATTCCCAAACCAAAAATTTATATGATTGATGATACTGCGATGAATGCCTTTGCCACAGGGCGTGATCCGGAACATGGTGTTATTTGTTTTACTTCAGGTATTGTTGCTGGCCTAGAAAAACGCGAACTCGAAGGAGTTATTGCTCACGAAATGTCTCATATTGGAAATTATGATATTAGATTGATGTCTATTGTTAGTGTTTTAGTTGGTACAGTAACTTTAGTAGCAGATTGGGCTACGCGCGGTATGTTTTATAGAAGAAAAAAAAGAAATTCCAACGATAGTGATGTAAACGGTTGGTTACTTTTGTTAGGGATTGCTCTGTTAATTTTAAGTCCTGTTATTGCTACTTTAATAAAACTATCT
>CAYOCN010000037.1:0-5747 GCA_964402525.1 uncultured Candidatus Saccharibacteria bacterium
CTGGTTTTTCCTCTAGTACTTCATAAGTTGTTCCGGTGTTAACTTTGGCCAATTCTGCACCGTTTAAGGTTGGTTCGCCACGTACTCTTAACCACCCTGTTCCTGTAGCTTTAATGGTAGCTTTTTTACCACCAATGGTTGCAGCTATTGGCTGATTAGTAAGTATCAAATAAGCTTTTCTACCGTCTTCTGTTACCCCGTTTCCATCAGGTGTTCTTCCAAGGTATGCACCTCGTTTTAAATCACCCATTGTTGAAACTTCTTCTGGTTTTACGATGTTACCTTCTTTATTGTAAATGGTTCCTTTGTAATCTATAAAAAAGTCAAAAACCACGTCTTTGTTAACGCCTACACCAAATAGTTCAATTCCTCTGGTTTTATTCCAATAAACCACAGCTTTAGCCCATTTTTGAGGATCACTATATATTTGGTTATTTTCCATTATTATGTTGTATAAAGTGGGTGTTTCATCAAATGGTTTTACAGGAGTAGGTGTAGGGGCTGGAAATAATTTTAAGTTTACGTTTAAAGTGTAATCTTTTTTAATGTTTATTCTCGCTGATTGTTTCTCATACCCAGGATAAGCCACTTCAAGATCGTAACTATCTTCGGCCAAGCTGTTTGACACAAACGGTGTTTTTCCTATTTCAGTGCCGTCAATAAAAACTACGGCTCCAGAAGGATTTGAAATTATTCTAATAGTGTTATTTGATTTTTCTTTTTCAAACCAAAATTCTTGTCCCGATGAGAAAACGTCGGAAACTCCTAAATCTCTAAATATACCCACATTGTGAATATTTTTTTCAGAATTTGGTAAAAAGTTTATTACAGTTTCGTATTTTAAATCACCACTTTTTATTGTTATGGTGTTATCTCCTGGTTTTACTTTTGAAGATTCGTAAGGGGTATTACCTGCCAATTTTCCATTTATCGATACTTCAGCGGCACTATTAAGGGTATCCACTGTTATTGCAGATCTACTTTTAAAATTATCAAGATTTTTAAGTATCTCTCCACCAAAAAACACCAACAATCCAATTGAAACAACCCCTATAACATAGGTTACTACTGGCACCGATGCTGATTTATTCACTTTTCTTGGGGCATCAAAGTCTATTAATGTGGTAACTGACATATACTAATAAATAAGTTATCATGGCAGTATTGAAATATCAATAATGGTAAAGTATGATGAGCCTTGCAGCAGTTGCATTAACTGACCTGGTAGCCAAGCGGTAAGGCAGGAGTCTGCAAAACTCCTATGCGCGGGTTCGATTCCCGCCCAGGTCTCCAGAAATGTTTCATTAATACTTACACCACGCCCTTGGTTGTGCTAAAATCCCTCTATGTACTCTTCAAAAGAAATATTAGAAAAATATCTTAACTTCTTTAACGAACGTGGACATAAGCAAATACCAAACGTTTCACTTATTCCTGAAAATGACCCATCACTTTTGTTTGTAAACTCAGGAATGTTTCCACTTGTTCCCTATTTATCCGGTGAAAAACATCCATTAGGAAGCCGTTTAACCAACGTGCAACGCTCCCTACGTTTGTTGGATATCGCTGAAATAGGCGACAGTACCCACACCTTAGTTTTCCATATGATAGGAAACTGGAGTTTAGGTGATTATTTTAAAAAAGAACAAATTCCTTGGATTTATGAATTTTTTGTTGAACATCTTAAATTAGATCCAAAACGTTTAGTGGCTACCGTTTTTGCTGGTGACGAAGATGCCCCACGCGATGATGAATCGATTTCTTTATTACAAGAAGTTTTTAAAAAATATGGTGTGGGTGCAAAAGTTGGTGAACGAATTTTTCCTTATGGTAAAAAAAGTAACTGGTGGAAACGAGGAGATACTGTCGGAGAGCTAGGTGGCCCCGATAGTGAAATATTTTATTATCTTGGGGATGACGACTTAACTGGAAAAAATCCTGAAGACAACGAGAAAGAATTTTTAGAAATTGGAAATTCAGTTTTCATGCAGTATAAAAAAATCGAAACTGGTTGGGGTGAACTTGCTCAAAAAAACGTTGATTTTGGTGGTGGCCTTGAAAGACTTGCTTTGGTTGTGCAAGGAAAAACGGATATCTTTGAAACTGACAACTTTTCTCCTTTAATTGAAAAGATCCAAGAAATTTCTGGAAAAGATTATTATCAAAATCAAAAACCTATGAGAGTTTTAGCTGATCACATGAGAGCTAGTGTGTTTTTAGCTATGGATGGTGTTATTCCTGGAAATAAAGACCAAGGTTACGTGTTGCGTCGATTAATAAGACGCATGGTTCGCGCTGGAAAATCACTAGGTGTGGAAAAAGATTTATCGGTGAAATTAGTTGGCACTGTAATAGATAACTTTAGTTGGCTATACCCACAACTAACAGATAAAAAAGTTGAAATCGAAAAATTATTTGCCGACGAAGAAACTCGATTTTTTGAAACTTTAATTGAAGGAATAAAATATTTAGACAAAACATTACATCAAACTTCTAATAACGACGCTCCAACTTGGGCTCAAATTGCTTTTGATATGTATCAATCTCTCGGTTATCCTCAAGAAATTTTACTGGAAGATTTAAAGGAAAGACGTGTCTTTTTGGATGAAATTGCTTTTATTCAACACTTCGACAAACTTTTAAATAAGCACCAAGAAGAATCTCGTGGCGGTGCCGAAGGAAAATTTAAAGGTGGTTTGGCTGATAGTAGTGACACTGTTGTTAAATATCATACTGTAACTCACTTACTTCAAGCTGGTTTAAAAGGAATTTTGGGAAATCACGTAGGCCAAGCAGGTAGCAATATTACAGGTGAAAGATTTAGATTTGATTTTACTAACCCACAAAAATTAACCGAAGAAGAACTTAAAAAAGTTGTGGCTTTTGTTAACGATTTAGTTGATAAAAAATTACCTGTTACCTTTAGCATGATGCCAAAAGAAGAAGCTGTTAAAAGTGGTGCTGGCTTTATGGCATGGGAAACGTATCCTGACGTAGTAAAAGTTTATTGTGTTGGGGATAATTTAGAAACTGCTGTTAGCAAAGAGTTTTGTGGTGGCCCTCACGTTTCTAATACTTCCGAACTTTCTCATATAGAGATTTTTAAGCAGGAAAGTATTGGTAAAGGTAAAATCAGGGTTTACGGAAAATTCATCTAATTTATTTAATTTAAAGTATTTAGTTTAAAAATAAGGAGTATTTAACATGTCTGAGAAAACTCAAAAAATAACACCTCTGTCCGATTATTTATTAGTGGAACCTGTAAAAAAGGAAACCACACTTCCTTCAGGAATTATTATTCCTGATACCGCCAAAGAAAAACCTCAAGAAGGTAAAGTTATAGCTGCAGGAAAAGGTAGAAAAAATGATAAAGGTGAGTTAATGCCCATGGATGTAAAAGTTGGTGATGTTGTTATGTATAAAAAGTGGGGTGGAACAGATATTAAATTTGAAGGCAAAGAACTTCTTTTAGTAAAAGAAGAAGATGTTTTAGCTATAGTAGAAGGTTAATTAAGGAGAAAATAAATTATGCCAAAAATGATTATATATGGTGAAGAAGCAAGAGTTAAATTAAAAAGAGGCGTTGATGCGCTATCTAGAGCAGTTTCCACAACACTTGGTGCAAAAGGTGGAAATGTGGCTATTGAAAAAAGTTGGGGAGCTCCACAAGTGGTAAATGATGGTGTTACCATTGCAAAAGAAATCGAACTTGAAGATAAATTTGAAAATATGGGTGCACAACTTGTTAAAGAAGCTGCTTCCAAAACTAATGAGGTTGCCGGTGACGGAACCACAACTGCTACTGTATTAGCTCAAGCTATTGTTGAAGAGGGTTTAAAAAATATTTCAGCTGGTGCCAATCCTATGATTTTACGAAATGGTTTAGAGCAAGCTACTTTGGTAGTAGTTGCTGAAATTAAAAAACTTTCCAAGAAAATTTCCACTAAAGAAGAAACTTCTCAGGTAGCTACTATTTCTGCTCAAAGTGTTGAGATCGGAAATATGATCGCTGAAGCAATGGAAAAAGTTGGAAGTACTGGAGTTATTACTGTTGATGAATCTCGTGGTTTAGAAATGGAATTAACCTACAAAGAAGGTATGCAATTTGATAAGGGTTATGCGTCTCCTTACTTTGTTACTAACACCGAAAAAATGGAAGCTGAAATAACAGATCCATATATTCTAGTTACTGATCAAAAAATCACAAACTTGCAGGAATTACTTCCAATGCTTGAAGGTTTGGTAAAAGTATCAAAAAATTTAGTATTACTTACAGAAGATGTTGACGGTGAAGCTTTAGCCACACTTGTTGTAAATAAATTAAGAGGAACTTTTAATGCTTTGGCTGTTAAGGCTCCCGGATTTGGTGATAGACGAAAAGCTATGCTTGAAGATATTGCTGCTTTAACTGGTGCTACTTTTATAAGCACCGATACCGGTAGAAAACTTGATTCAGTAACCATTGAAGATTTGGGTCGCGCTGAAAGCGTAATTTCTGATAAAGACACTACCACGATTGTTGGTGGAAAAGGTTCAAAAGAAGATATTGAAAAGCGTGTAAAACAACTTGAGAATGAAATTTCCGGTACTAAATCTGATTATGACAAGGAAAAATTAGCTGAAAGATTAGCAAAACTAAGTGGTGGCGTGGCTGTAATTAGTGTTGGTGCTGCTACAGAATCAGAATTAAAAGAAAAGAAATTACGTGTAGAAGATGCTGTTAATGCTACAAAAGCTGCTGTGGATGAAGGAATTGTTCCAGGTGGTGGTGTCGCTTTTTTGAGAGCTAAAGAAGCTGTAAAAGATTTAAAGCTTGAGGGTGATGAAGAAACTGGTGCCAACATTTTGTTAAGAGCTTTGGAAAAACCAATTAGAACTATTGTGGCGAATGCAGGATTGGACTCTGGAAGAGTTTTAGGTGAGCTAGAGAGATTAACTGTTGAAAAGAAAAATCCTAATTTAGGATTTAACGTATTAAGCATGAAATATGTAGATATGATTACAGAAGGAATTATAGACCCTGCTAAAGTTGCTAGAAGTGCTTTGCAGAATGCTGTTAGTGTTGCTGTAATGATTTTAACAACCGAATGTTTAGTAGCTGAAATGCCTAAAAAAGATGATTCCAAGCCAATGGATGGTGGTATGGGTGGAATGGGTGGAATGGGCGGAATGGGCGGCATGATGTAATTTTGTTTTGGATTGTTACAAAAAGGCTCTGAGCAATCGGAGCCTTTTTTGTTTCTATGGTTGATTTCTAATATTTTTAGTTTTTTCGCTGTAGGAATCCATAATACTTTGAGTGCTATCTTTTTTATTAAAGTGAATAAAATTTTTATGAACTATTTCTGTGGTAACTTTTTTACCCATGTATTTTCTTTGTAGTTTTTCTGCAATTATTTCTAATTTGTCCACTATAAAATTTTCTTTATGTTTAGATTTTTTAAATTCTTTTGTGTGCACTACAAAGTGGGGAAGATATTCAAAAATCCATTCATTTTCTTTTATAAATTTAAAATAAGTGTTATTTCTACTTATTATTGGTTGCATTAATGAAATCTCATGTGCCACATAAAAGTTTTGTTTATTTTGTGGCCATTTCATCGAAGATTCATCCATAAATATATTGGGACAGAATTTATTATGATTATCTCCAAAATGTGCATATTTATTTTGAATTTTTAAAAACACCCACACAAATCCTCTTGTTAACCACATTCTATTTTTTTTAGTTACTATAAAAATATCAA